>JAITVO010000343.1 GCA_031285765.1 Cytophagaceae bacterium
GTAAACGGATTCATAGACGCTGCCAGCCACGATTCTACTGTTGTGGTAAGTATCGCGCCAAAGAAAACCGCCCATATCATAGGCGATCGTCGCGCTATGCGAATAATGTTCATTATCCATCCGAAACAAAAAAGTATCAGCCCTGTCAGTCCTGTATCAAGCCAAATTGTCAGGTAACTGTTGTGAGAATTTCCCTGATGTCCTAACGAAGTAAAATAATCCTGATTGCTAAAAAACAGATATTCTGTATATCCGAAACCTTTGCCCCACCAGTAGCTATTGTTGATATGCTTCCATGCAAATTCGCGGGCAATTATTCGCCCAGAACCTGTTTCGAGCGTATTGAGGCGAAAATAATCCTGTAGCCCGAGCGAAGTAACAATTTCCACAAAGTTATCCATCACCAGCTGGTACGAAACGTAAAACAATGCCATAACAATCACACCCATCATGGCGTTTCGCTTTATTAACTGCCATCCCATAATAAAAAGAAGGCTGGAAAATATACCACCGCGCGAACTGCAAAAAACAAGCGACAAGCCGATAAGTCCGTAAATAAACCATGTTTGTTTTTTGGTAAACATATATTTATGATGATATCTGATAACGGAGAAAAGGGACAGAAAGCAAAAACAGTAAATTCCTAAACCATTGGGATTGCCCAGCAGTCCCGAAAAGCGTTCGCCACCGAATATTACAAAACCTGGGTAAAAAAAGCGCAACGCCAGCCCGATTCCCAGAATCAGCGTGCCTGTCATTACCAAATGAAACAGAAAGCGTTTGCGCTCGTATTGCAGCAGCAGTTGTACAACACCGGGGATAATCAGCAAAAGCAACAGATATGATAGCGTTTTCTGAAAACTTGTGAAAGGTTGCGGGCTTCCGTTAAAAATAGAAAGAACAGCAATGATAAAAAAGGGAATAAAAGGGCGAAAGATGCGAAAACGCTCTTTCTCTTTCGGAAACGTAATAAAAAGGAATGCAAGCACCACCATCATCACAGGCTTAAACGGCTGCGTGAATCGGAAAATCGCCTGCCTGCTGTCGCTAAACGTAAACACAACCCACAGCCCGATAAGCAGCCACAACCATTCGCCCCTGTTTTTCAAGGCAAACATGTGGAGCGGAACTACAACAAAAACCAGCGGACGTGCAAAAATACCAACCGCCATCCAAAAAATAAGGATGAACCAGTTTTGTTTTTCGCGCAGGAGTTGTTGAAGCATAACGGTATAGTTGATTATTTCAAAATGCAAATGTACAACAATCGTCTAATTCCTCCTGCTGCAAGGTGCATAATTTTTTTTTGAAACATAGACAAAAAGAGAACATTTTGTTTGTCACTTCTCTGTTATTTTCTATAATACCTCTGTTAATCATGTCGCAAAGATAAACAAAAATTACAAATGTGAAGTTGGATTCCAAATCTGTAAAAAACACGCGGTGATTTTGTAATAATTGTCGACAAAAAAACATGATAACTTTTGGTGAAAATGAAATAAATAAATAAATTTGCGCGTTTTATGATAATACTAAAATACTCTCGTATGGAAATCACTAAATTAGAAGGGGAAGACAAAAAACTTTACGAGCTGGTAGCACACCTTGCAATGAATGGAGAAGTGCTGGCTTACAATCTGAACTACCCTTACAAAACATCTGAAGCTCATTTATGGTTCGTAGCTACAGATAATGACAATGTCATCGGTTTTATTCCGGTAAAACGCGAAGGAGGCATAGCAAAAGTTAACAATTATTATGTAGTTGACGACGATCACGCCGTTTTTGCTGCACTGTTGAAAGAAGTTATTAATACGCTTTCGGTGGATTTTGACATAGAGTCGATAACGCAGGTACGGCATGTGCCCGATTTTGAGCAAAACGGATTTGCAGTTATGTTTTACTGGAAAAGGTACGCAAAAATGAGAGCATTCAAAAAGAATGAAGAAGAACGTGTACGAACTGACGATGCAAAGAATAGAGGTACTGTTCAATGAATTTGACAATATCTATGTATCTTTTTCGGGAGGCAAGGACAGTGGCGTAATGCTCAATCTTTGCCTTCAGTATATCAGGAAAAATAAACTGACGCGAAAAATCGGCGTTTTTCACATGGATTATGAAGTGCAGTACAGCGAAACAACCAAATATGTGGACAAAGTATTGCAGGATAATCCCGATGTTATCGAAGTATATCATGTGTGTGTCCCTTTTAAGGTAGCCACATGTACGTCGATGCTTCAAACTTATTGGCGTCCGTGGGACGACGACTGCAAAGATTTATGGGTGCGCCGGAGGCCTAAAGGTTGTTATCTAAAAACGGATTTCCAGTTCTACACGCCGGAATTGTGGGACTCCGAATTTTATGTTCTTTTTTCGCAGTGGTATCATCTGTTGAAAAATGCAAAGAAAACCTGCTGTTTGGTTGGAATACGAACTCAGGAGAGCTCGCATCGATGGTGGACAATACACAGCGACAAACGATACGACAAGTTTCACAAACTGAAGTGGACAAAGTATGTGTTGAAAAATATTTACAACGCCTACGTTATATACGACTGGCAAACAACGGATGTGTGGACGGCTAACGGGCGGTTCGGATGGGATTACAACCGGCTGTACGACTTGTATTATCAGGCTGGCATGCCGCTCGAAAAACAGCGTGTAGCCAGTCCATTTCTTTTGGCAGGGCAGGACAGTCTGTACCTTTACCGAGCTATTGACCCCGACACGTGGGGACGAATGATATGCCGCATCAATGGCATCAACTTTACGGGGATTTATGGGCATACAAATGTTGTTGCACAAAAAAAGATGCGGCTTCCCGATGGATATACGTGGGAAACTTACATGCACTTTCTTTTATCGACTTTGCCGGATGAGATGCGGCAAAATTATTTGCAAAAACTGTCGGCAAGCGCCAATTTCAGGCACCGACGCGGCGTCTGTCTGTCGCACGAAACCATAAAACAACTGAAGAACTGCGGTATCGAAATCAAAACATCGGCGCAAGTCAGTTGCCCTGCCAATAAATATACTTTCAGGATGAAGAACCGGAACGACATTGATATTCCAGAATTTAATGACTTCCCTGTTTTTAAAAAGATGTGCATCTGTATTCTCCGAAACGACCATCTGTGCAAATATATGGGGTTTACTTTAACCAAAAAGGAGATTGAAAACCGCAATAAGGTGATGAATTTTTATAAAGGCATTTTGCATGGATAACGCATTTCAGCCAACAAGCCCTGTATATACCGTAAAAGCGGTGGCAATCGAAAAAATTGAGGCAAATACCTACAATCCCAACATTGTAGCTTCGCCCGAAATGGAACTGCTCGAACTGTCGATATGGGAAGACGGTTATACCATACCGTGCGTTTGCTATTATCTTTCCGAAAGCGATAAATATGAACTTGTGGACGGCTTTCACCGTTATTTGGTAATGAAAACATCCAAACGCATCTACGAAAGGGAGCAGGGTTGTTTACCTGTATGCGTTATCAACAAAGATTTGTTGAGCCGCATGGCTTCGACCATCCGGCACAATCGCGCACGGGGCACGCACGGCATTGAAATGATGACCAATGTTGTGAATGAACTCGACAAAGCCGGTATGGACGAGGATTGGATAATGAAAAATATTGGCATGGACAGGGAAAAACTGCTTCGATTTAAACAGAATTTGGGTTTGGCGGCACTGTTTGCCGATAAGGATTTTAGCGTGCCGTGAATGTGTGATATTTGAACACGAATTTTTGCGGATTATTAGATATGAATTGATGGTTGCCCATCAAATTAATTTTGGCTAAAGCTAATTAATTTTGTGTACTTAATCCATTGGCTGAAGCCAACGCCAATGATTGAGCCGACTTGTTTTATTGCCGCCGGTTTCAGCCAACGGAGGGAAAATGTACTATGAATGGTTTTTGCCAAAATCAATCATCCATTTTCCGAAGCTATCTATTGACAATTAATAATCTGCCAAATAACTGGCATGATAATTGCGTGTGGCGGTTTTTTTCAAAAAAAAGATACCACATAGTTATTTGTTTGGGAATAATTACTATTTTTACGGCGCAAAAAAAACGGGAATCATCCATCTAAATATAAATTAAAATAGTAGTATCATGAAGTTTAATGTAGTTTTAGTTTTTTTGTTAACAGCTTTCGTGAGTGTTTGTTTCGCTCAGGAAGAGATTGAACATGTTAAGTTGAAGAACGAGGGTAATGATGCTTTAAGAAGCAAAGATTACAAAAAAGCCCTTGAATCGTACGAGGCGTCGATGGCTGTGTGGCCTGCCGACGAAACAGCTGAAGCAGCAATGATTTACAATGCTGCCGATTGCGCCCGAAGAATCAATGATGACGAAAAGGCGTTGAAGTATTACACGCAGTCGCAGGAGTTGGGTTATCGTCCCGACGGGTCGGCTTATTACAGAGCTTCGTCGCTGAAATCGCTCGACCGCGAAGAGGAAATGGAGCAACTGCTTATAAAATCAATTGCTGAGTTTAAAACCAGCAGTGTTTTAGGACACATGAAAAAGATGCTGGTTACTTATTACCTGAAGCAGGGAGCCGATTCGTACAATAACGCTTCGCAAACATTGGCTTCGGCAGCAAACGCCGACCCGAAACAGTACGATGAAATTACAAAACGAGCCAATGACTTTTTTGCCGAAGCAAAACCGTGGTTTGAAAAAGTGCTGGAATATGACGCCAATAACCAGAGCGCTGTGGCTTCGTTAAAGGAAATCAGTACTCGTCTATCTGAAAAATAAACCTTAATTTTTTATTAAAAAATGTTTGAATTATGGATTGAGTTGGTATTGTTTCCGGCTCAATCCATTTTATTTTCAGTTGGTTTTGTTTGTTAAATTAGCGGTTTAGTATAAATAAACATAATCCGATAAGTAATTAATTGAAACTTTTTATTCCATCAAACGTTTTAATGGCTATTGATAATTCTATTTTTTGTTGTTTAGCCAAATGTCTATCAATATGTATATAAAACGCACATACCATTTTTTGTTAAAACAAAATAATCACAAAATGTTATTCTGTTCTTTCGTTCCGGTTATTCCTGTTTTTCTATTTATTCCCAGCTTTGTTACAATTATACTTGCTGTTCTCCTTGTTCTGTTTCTGATAGTTTCATCCTTATACGGAAAACGTTATTTCGACAAAAAAGTGAATGAGGAAGTGGACAAACGTGTGGACAATTACATTAAGGTACGTGAAAAAGCGTTGCAGATAAAGGAAGGACTCGACAATTCCGCTATTGTAAAATTGAAAAGCGACTCAAAGGTCGCTTCGAAAAAGTATGATAGTGTTACCGTTATGTTTGCCGATATACAGGGCTTTACAAAAATAGTAGAGCATCTGAACCCCGAAAGACTGATTGACGAACTCGACAAATTCTTTGTACAGTTCGATATGGTGGTAGAGAAATACAAAATTGAGAAAATCAAGACCATTGGCGACGCCTACATGGCAGCAGGAGGCGTTCCCATTAAAAACAGTACGAATTCCGTAGAAGTGGTGATGGCTGCACTCGAAATTCAACGGCACATGCAGCAACAAAAAGCCGACCACAGAGATTTCTGGGAGCTCAGAGTTGGAATCCATACCGGTCCCGTAATTTCGGGGAAAGTGGGACGAAGCAAAACCGGTTCCGATATATGGGGCGATACTGTTAACATTGCCAGCCGGATGGAGTCGTCGGGCGTAGCGGGGCAAATCAACATCACCAGCATCACTCATCAGCTGGTAAAAGATTTTTTTGTATGCGAATATCGCGGCAAGATGCCCATTAAATACAAAGGTGAAATTGATATGTATTTCGTTAAAAATATTTTGCCCGAACTGTCGGAGATGGAACTGGGCGAAGAACCGAACGAGCTGTTCAGGATTCGTTTGCAGCATATCCGTTTTAACGATATTGAAGAGATTATCATCAGTCGTTTATCAACCGAACTTTCGCAACAAATGTATTACCACAATGCCGAGCATACATCGGATATGATTACGCAGGTTGAAATACTTGGCAGAGGCGAAAATGTTTCGGAAGAGGATCTTCTGATTCTTAAAACAGCAGCTTTGATGCACGATACAGGTTTCCTGATTTCGTACAAAGGCCACGAAACAGGGAGCATCAACTTGGCAAAAGAAATATTACCCACTTATCAATATACATCGGAACAGATTGACGGAATTGTCCGCCTTATCGAAGCTACGCGGCTTGGAGCAAAACCGTCGTGCAAACTGGAACAAATATTTCGGGATGCCGACCTTGATTATCTTGGGCGTTCCGATTATTTCACCATTTCAGACCGGCTGTACAAAGAGTTACATGAGTTTGACCGCGAAATGACCCACGCCGAATGGCTGAATAAGCAATCGGATTTTTTGACTAAACACCAATACTACACCCTTGTTGCCAAAGAAATGCGGCAATTGAACAAAGACCAGCATGTTGAAAAACTGAAAGCATTGCTGTTAAACGCCAACTGAACGCGATTCTTGCTGCAGGTTGGCGTTTATAATTTCAAATCCCCATCAATTCTACCATTTTTCAGGTGGATAATGCGTTGGGTATATCTGGCAAACTCCTCGTTGTGCGTTACCTGAATAATTGTGATGTCTTCTTCGTTGAGCAATTGCAGAAGCTCCATAATCCGCTTACCCTGATCGGAATGCGGATTGCCCGTAGGCTCATCAGCCTGAAACAGTTTAGGCTTACCTGCAATAGCGCGAGCTATTCCGACCAATTGCTGCTGTCCGCCCGAAAACTGTTTGGGAAACAAATTTTTGTGAAAATAAAAATAATGGCATTGTTAATTTAATATATCACCGTATTATTAAGTTTCACCATTAATAAGTTTAAATATTTTATTGTCATATATTCAAACTTGTTATAACATTTTGTTTTTCTCTTAAGGGAACCTCTAAAAACTCAAAGTTCGAGGCTTGCGAGGCGATAAAAGCGCAGTTTACATGAAGGTAAATGAGCATTTTATCGTCCGAAGCATAACGAAGAAATTGGAGTTTTT
>JAITVO010000352.1 GCA_031285765.1 Cytophagaceae bacterium
TCAAAATACGTCATAAAACCGCAACAGACTCATGATGAATTATTGGAAGTAGATGAATTTTGGACTTATATTGAAAAAATCCAATAAGGTATGGCTCATCTACACATTTGATCGTGTAAGCGGAGAGACAGTATCATGTGTTTGGGATAAGCGTAATCTGAAAACAGCCCGGTTATTACGAAAAAAGTTATCCAGATTGGGCATTACCTTTACAAGAATCTGCACTGATGACTGGAAAAGTTTCTGTACAGCCTTTAATGCAGACAATCACGTTATTGAAAAGAAGAATACAGTATGAATAGAAAGGAATAATTGCAGGTTAAGGCATCGTATCAGGCGTGTATTCAGAAAAACATGCTGCTTTTCTAAATAGATGGCAAACCATTTCAAGGCGTTTGATTTAGCATTTTTTTATATCAATTATGGATATGTATGATTGAGCATACTTTGGGAAACACTACCAATTTTTTTATTCAAATAGCTTCTTATTTATAATATATGCTACAAAAAGGAGAATAATTTCTATCTTTGCCCTGATTATAACAAAACAGCAAGCCGGTCTGTCGCTCCATTTGCTTGATGGAGAGGAAAGTCCGGACAACGCAGAGCACCGTGCTTCCTAACGGGAAGATATTCGCGAGGGTATTTCAGTGTAACAGAAAATAACCGCCTCAGGGTAAGGGTGAAAAGGTAAGGCAAGAGCTTACCGGTATTGCGGGCAACTGCAGTAGCCGTACACAACACGGGTTGCAAGACCATGTAAACCTCAATTCCGTTTTCGGTACAGGGCTGCTCGTCCTGACGCTTGCCGGTTGAGGAGGGTAGGTCGCTAAAGGTTATGGGTAACCGTCGCTACAGATAAATGACAGACATCGTTTCGGCGATACAGAATCCGGCTTACAGGCTTGCTGTTTTTTTTTATTTTAACAACTAATTGCCAAACCGCAACATTTAAATGTATAAAAGGCTAAAAGTTATTCAAAAATTCCTCTTTGAGGATATATGGAAACTGCGAAGGGAAGATATTTCCAAACGACAGTTTTTTCTTATAAAATACTGTCGTATTTTTATTTTGGCTATTCGTCGTTTTTTAGGCGACGACTGTCAAATGAAAGCCTCAGCATTAACTTACTATACGCTTTTATCAATTATTCCTATTTTTGCTTTAATATTTGGTATTGCTAAAGGTTTTGGCTTTCGCGAAACGTTGCAAAGAGAACTTGACGCCCGCTTTTCTGAACATCAGGAAATACTGGATTGGATTAATAATTTTGCGATGAGTTATCTTGATAATGCCAAAGGAGGCGCAATTGCAGGTGTGGGACTGGTACTTCTTATCTGGAGCGTTATGAAGGTTTTGGGGTATATTGAGCGTTCGTTTAATGATGTGTGGGATGTTCAACATTCGAGGTCGCTTGTGCGAAAATTCAGCGACTATATTTCTTTTATGCTGATTGCTACAATACTGCTGATTGTTTATTCTGGATTAGCCGTTTTTATTTCAAACACAATCAATGGGTTCAGCCTTTTAAAAGCTGTTGGTCCTGTTATTGGATACATAATGCCGGCTGTAATTGTTTGGATTGTATTCACATTGACGCTGATGATTATGCCCAACACAAAGGTAAATGTATCGGCAGCCATTTTTGGAGGCATTATTTCGGGTACATTATTTCTGGTTTTGCAGTTTGTTTATATCTATTTTCAGGTCGGAGTTTCTACGTACAACGCAATATATGGAAGTTTTGCCGCCTTTCCGTTACTGTTGGCGTGGTTACAGTTGTCGTGGTTAGTGGTGCTGTTTGGCGCGGAACTTTCTGCTGCATTTCAAAATGTAAAGAGTTTTGAATTTGAATCCGACACTAAGAATATGAGTTATTTTTACCGCCGGTTAATCAGTTTGATGATTATGAAATACATTGTTGATAAATTTAAAACAGGCACAGCACCACCTACAATGACAGATATGTTGATTAATCTTAAACTTCCGGCTCGACTGACTTCTGAAATCCTTACAGGGCTCGAAAAATCAGAACTTATTATGGCGTCTGCAGTTGATAAATCGGAGGAAAAAGCCTATCTTCCGGCTTTTGACATTAACCAGATGACCGTCTGTTCTGTGTCAAATAAACTTGAGAGTTACGGTACATCTGACTTTCTTTTCGAAGAGAATGATGACTTCAAAAAGTTGCGCATTATTCTAAAAAACTTTGGCGATATGCAAAAAAAAATGAACGAAAATGTGCTTTTGAAAGATTTATAAGGAATGATAAAGACGCTGTATGAAAACTGCCTTATATTGCTTATCAGATAGTGTCTATTATTTATTGCTACAAATCCTTGGTTTTCTGAAAGCATCATCGATAGACCAATTTTCGGTTATAATTCCGGCAACCAATGCAGAGGGGTACGCGGGATATAACTTTTGTCCTGGTTTCGGCTTAATGTCCCATGAGGCTTTATAAAATTATAATGCGTCACGATGACAGATAACTTTGCCTGAAAATATCGATTTTCCTTGACAAACTTCATGCTTTTACGTTGCAGGTGGCTATTCATCTGTCTCAATGTTCCATTAGAACGTTCAATATATGCAGTGTTGATTTTATTGCTCACGGATTGCTCTAATTTTGATTGAA
>JAITVO010000366.1 GCA_031285765.1 Cytophagaceae bacterium
AAAAACTCAAAGTTCGAGGCTTGCGAGGCGATAAAAGCGCAGTTTACATGAACGTAAATGAGCATTTTATCGTCCGAAGCATAACGAAGAAATTGGAGTTTTTAGAGGTTCCCTGAAATCAATTTTTGACCAATACTTATTAAAATCATAGCAAATCATACCGCTTTTTCTTTCACTTTTATACCGATGCAACACATCTGAGCGCAAAAACGTCGTGAAGCAACGCAAAAACGTCGTGAAGCAACGCAAAAACGTCGTGAAGCAACGCAAAAGCGTCGTGAAGCAACGCAAAAGCGTCGTGAAGCAACGCAAAAACGTCGTGAAGCAACGCAAAAGCGTCGTGAAGCAATGCAAAAGCGTCGTGAAGCAACGCAAAAACGTCGTGAAGCAATGCAAAAGCGTCGTGAAACAATGCAAAAGCGTCGTGAAGCAATGCAAAAGCGTCGTGAAGCAATGCAAAAACGTCGTGAAGCAACGCAAAAGCGTCGTGAAGCAACGCAAAAGCGTCGTGAAGCAATGCAAAAGCGTCGTGAAGCAACACAAAAACGTCGTGAAGCAATGCAAAAACGTCGTGAAGCAATGCAAAAACGTCGTGAAGCAACACAAAAACGTCGTGAAGCAATGCATCATCAAGTTCAAAGCTATTTTATTCTTCACTTTTCATTTTTTTACATGCAAGTAATAAAACAATTAGCTCCCGCTATCAAATTCTGCCATCCATCAGCTAAAGTAAGCAGCAGTAAAAGACAAAAAAACAGAAGCTTTAGCCCCCACCTGTTCGCATTATTAGCTCATGCCACGCATTGGCTTAAATTGAAAATCGGCGCAGCCAGAGTTAAGCCTTTTCAGGGCAACAGTGCGTATGCCTTGCATAACAAGAGTTATATAAAACACCATATCTTTGGGTAAAAACAAAAACTTTATTGAACTTTAACATTCGCAATCGCCTAACAGCGAGTACAAAACAAGCCGACAGACAGTCATTACCCAATGCAAACAGCAGAACATGATAATTTTCATCTCAAAAAGAGTAATTTTGCGCCCCAATTTTGAGAATATTATATGCAAAAAATCAGAAATGTAGCAATTATTGCACACGTTGACCACGGAAAAACTACGCTGGTCGACAAAATGTTACTCGCAGGGAAACTGTTTAAAGAACACCAGAAAGTAGGAGAGTTGATTATGGACAGCAATGACCTTGAACGCGAACGCGGTATCACCATTCTCTCCAAAAATGTATCGGTTGTGTGGAAAGGATATAAAATTAATATTATCGACACTCCGGGACACTCCGACTTTGGCGGCGAAGTGGAGCGAGTGCTGAATATGGCCGACGGCGTGCTCCTCCTTGTTGATGCCTTTGAGGGACCAATGCCACAAACGCGCTTTGTGCTGCAAAAAGCCCTTGCTTTGGGCTTAAAGCCAATTGTAGTAATCAACAAAGTAGATAAACCCAACTGTCGCCCCGAAGAAGTTCAGGAGTCGGTTTTCGATTTAATGTTCAACCTCCAAGCCACCGAGCGGCAGCTCGACTTTACAACCGTTTACGGCTCAGCCAAAGAAGGCTGGATGTCCACCGACTGGAACACACACACCACCGACATAGCGGCGCTGATGGACGCCATCATTGAGCATATTCCCGCCCCCGACGAAAACCCCGGCACCCCGCAAATGCTTATCACATCGCTCGAATACTCCAATTATCTGGGACGAATTGCCGTAGGGCGCGTTCATCGCGGCTCGCTCAAAACAGGCATGGACATTGCGCTGGTAAATCGCACGGGCGACGTTTATAAAACACGCATCAAAGAACTGAATGTATTCGACGGACTGTCCCGCTCAAAAGTTGACGAGGTTGCAAACGGCGAAATCGGTGCCATTATCGGGCTCGACCGCTTCGATATCGGCGACTCCATTTGCGACGCCGACAATCCCGAACCACTCCAGCCCATTGCCATCGACGAGCCAACAATGAGTATGCTATTTACCATCAACAACTCGCCTTTCTTCGGTAAAGAAGGAAAATTTATTACCTCGCGCCATATCAAAGACCGTTTGGACAAAGAACTGGAGAAGAATCTTGCGCTGCGTGTGGAGCCAACCGAATCCGCTGATGCATGGAATGTGTTCGGACGCGGCGTGCTGCACCTTTCGGTGTTAATAGAAACCATGCGCCGCGAAGGTTATGAATTGCAGGTAGGGCAGCCCCGCGTAATTATTAAAGAAACCGCAGGCGTAAAATACGAACCCGTAGAAGAACTTGCCATCGACCTGCCCGACGAATATTCGGGCAAAGCCATCGAAATGGCAACACAGCGCAAAGGCGAGCTTCGTTCGATGGAACGCAAGGGCGACCGCGTTCATCTTGAATTTCACATCCCCTCAAGGGGAATAATCGGAATGCGCAACAATCTGCTCACCGCCACCGCAGGCGAAGCAATTATGGCACACCGTTTCATTGAGTTTCAGGCGTGGAAGGGCAACATCGAAATGCGTCAAAACGGCTCGCTTATCAGCATGGAAGCAGGAACTGCCTTTGCTTACGCAATTGATAAACTGCAAGACAGAGGAAAATTCTTCATATCACCGCAGGACGACGTATATACAGGGCAGGTAATCGGCGAAAACAGCCGCGAAGGCGACATCACCGTCAATGTAACCAAAAGTAAAAAACTGACCAACATGCGTGCATCGGGTTCCGACGACAAAGTACGCATTGCCCCGCCCATCATATTCAGTCTTGAAGAAGCCCTCGAATACATTCAGGGCGACGAATACGTTGAAGTTACCCCCAAATCCATCCGTTTGCGCAAAATTCTCCTGCTCGAACACGAACGCAAGAGGGTTGCAAAGCAAAGCGAATAACTGGCAAGCCTCATATCAATACAGCTGATTACAAATAAAAACAACCCCAGTAACTAATAAAATGATTGAAAAACAACTTCATTATCTCATTAGCATAATCCAAAATGAGGTAAAAAACAGATGGAATACTTAGTTACTGAGGTTGTTTTGCGTAACATGAGTTAGTAAAACAAGGTAAAAAATGAGATTTTATTGATAACCCATATTGCCTTAAAAAAACAGCAATATTTCCGTGCGCTTGCCCTAAATCAGTATGCACAAAAAGATTGAAACCGAATTTTTTCATTACTTTTGCGCCGTCAAAATCAGAAACAATCATTTAATATAACCGTTTATTATGGCTCAAGAAGATGTTTTTAAAAAATTAGTAGCTCACTGCAAAGAGTACGGATTTGTTTTTCAAAGCAGCGAAATTTACGACGGACTTGGCGCCGTTTACGACTACGGACAGTACGGTGTAGAACTCAAAAATAATATCAAAAAATACTGGTGGGATTCGATGGTGCTACTGCACGAAAATGTAGTGGGCATCGACACGTCTATTTTTATGCACCCAGCCGTTTGGAAAGCGTCGGGGCACGTGGACGCTTTTAACGACCCGCTTATCGACAACAAAGACAGTAAAAAACGTTACCGCGCCGACGTTTTAATAGAAGAACTGATGGCGAAATACGACGCAAAAGCCGATAAGGAAGTAGAAAAAGCCGCCAAACGTTTCGGCGAAAACTTTGACGAGGCACTGTTTCGTCAAACCAATCCACGCGTACTCGAAAATCTGAATAAAAAAGAGGAAATACACGCCCGTTTTGTAAAAGCGCTTAACAATAACGATTTGGATGAACTGAAACAAATCATTGTTGACAACGAAGTGGTGTGCCCTGTTTCGGGAACAAAAAACTGGACAGACGTGCGGCAGTTTAACCTGATGTTTTCGACCGAAATGGGATCAACAGCCGACGGCGCATTGAAAATTTACCTTCGCCCCGAAACCGCACAGGGAATTTTTGTGAACTTCCTGAACGTTCAAAAAACAGGACGCATGAAAATCCCTTTCGGCATCGCACAAATTGGCAAAGCATTCCGTAACGAAATTGTTGCACGCCAGTTTATTTTCCGAATGCGCGAATTTGAACAGATGGAGATGCAGTTTTTTGTTGCCCCCGGCGAAGAATTACAATGGTTTGAAAAGTGGAAAGAAACACGCATGAAGTGGCATCGTGCATTGGGCATGGGCGATAGCAAATATCGCTTTCACGACCACGACAAACTGGCACATTACGCCAACGCTGCCACCGATATTGAGTTTGAAATGCCTTTCGGCTTCAAAGAAGTGGAAGGCATTCATTCGCGCACCAATTTCGACCTCTCGCAGCATCAGCAACATTCGGGAAAAAGAATTACCTATTTCGACGCCGAAAAGAACGAAAGCTACGTGCCTTACGTTGTTGAAACATCCATCGGCATCGACCGCATGTTTCTGAGCATTATGGCTGCCGCTTACCACGAAGAAGAGGTGGAAGCCAAAGAAGGCGCTAAAGAGATGCGTGTTGTGCTGAAACTGCCCCCTGTGCTTGCCCCCGTTAAACTTGCCGTGCTTCCGCTGGTAAAAAAAGACGGTTTGCCCGAACTTGCCCGCTCAATTATCGACACGCTCAAGTTCGACTTCAACTGCCAGTACGATGAAAAAGATTCAATCGGAAAACGTTACCGCCGTCAGGACGCCATCGGAACACCTTTCTGCGTAACTGTTGACCATCAATCCGTGCACGACAATAGTGTTACCATCCGCTATCGCGACACAATGGAACAGGAACGTGTAAACATCAGCGCACTTCAGCGAATTATTGCCGAAAAGGTGAGTATGAGAGAGCTGTTTAAAAAGACAATGTAATATTCTTACAAAAAAGAACGCAGATAAAAACAGATTTTCGTCGATTATTATACAAATAAAATACATTGGGTGTCTTTATAAAATAGACAATAAAACTGTTTGTATTTTCATCCAAAACACTTATTATACTCAAACAAAAATGGTTTGCAAATAACAGAAGATTCCAATTTTAACTGTTCAGTTTTATTTATTAACAAGGGGATTAATCCCCTTGTTGCTTTTATTCGCAAATCAATTCTGTTTGAGTATAATTACAACAGTCAAAAAATCACAGTTCAATCTTCTTTAACGACCGAAATCCGATGTTGCAGCTTCTTCCAGTGGTTCTGCCTGCTTTTGTAAATCAAAAGTTTCCCCAATTTATACTTAAATTTCATTATTCCGGCATAATCGCAGGCTACGATGCGGTAATGCACATCAGGATATTCTTGTATTATATCATTAATTGCCCTTGTATATACGGTCGGACCCGTCATGGCATGAACATCATGCGGAAATTTATTTTGCTCAATATTTTCAATTACATATTCGATAGTTCTTTTAAGAAATGGATGCTCTTTATCGTAAACAAGCGCCCATTGAGCAAAAAGATTGGGATGATTGGCTTCGCGTGTTATCACTGCTACATCATTGTTTTGCAAATGTTTATCCAAACCGGTAAGAATATCGCTGTCCAAATCTAAATAAATACCGCCTTTTTTATAAAGGATGGCGTATCTGAAAAAGTCGGCTTTGGCTGCGCCTATCTGAATCTTTTGATATGCCCGATATGTTCTCCCATCGAACGACTCTTTGAAAAATGCATCAACTTGGCAGTCATCGTAAAACTCGTGTTTATACTCCAGATTCTTTTTCATAAAACAGCGGATATACCAGCGTGTTAACCACGGAATATTCTGCGTTTTGAACGTCTGATAGATTACTTTTGGAATAGCCATTATTTGGTCTTTTTGATTTATTAATGGCTGCAAAAATAGGGAAAAGAAAATAAAGCAACACGCCCCTAAAAATGTTTTTGCAAATATTGTTGCAAAAATTTTGAGAAACATTTTTCTGTTATCGGTAAAAAAACTACTTTTGCGGGCTAAAATTAAAAACATTATGTCGAAGAAAAAACATTACAAACAGGAAGATACCTTAGAAAACGTTGAATATGCGTTGAGCAGAACTGAAAAGTTTATTGAGGACAATCAGAAAATTCTGATAATTGTTGTTTTAGCGCTGGTTATTCTGGTTGGCGGATTTTGGGCTTACCGAAAACTTTACCGCCAACCGCTGGAAACACGGGCACAAAAAGAAGCATTTTATGCACAGCTCTATTTCGAGCGCGACTCGTTTAATCTGGCAATCAATGGCGATGGAATAAATCCCGGATTTCTCGACCTGATTGACGAATACGGAAGCACAAAAATCGGAAAACTGTCGCGTTATTACACAGGAGTCAGTTATCTGAAAACAGGAAATTTTGATGAGGCTATCAATTACCTGAAAAAATTTACTACAAATGACCCGAAGCTGAAAGCGATTTCGACAGGAGCAATTGGCGACTGCTATTCCGAACTCGGAAACACCAATGAAGCAATCAGCTGGTATGCAAAAGCCGCCACTGTTGAAGATGACATTACGACTCCTTTCTACCTGATGAAACAGGGTATTTTACTTGAGCAGGGCGGAGAGAAAGAAAAGGCGCTGAACGTTTATCAAACAATTAAAGATAAATACAAAACCAGCAGTGAAGCTCGTCAGATTGACAAATATATCACTCGCATTTCGCTTTAATAAAAATAATTTTAAAGAGGTTGTTCAAAAAGTATTCTTGATTGCGGATAACACATATTTTCGCGGATTAATCTATAGATGATATACACATTGATTTTGTTTTATTTGTGTTATCGCCAAAAATCCACGTTATTCGTGTCATCCGCGTTCTTTTTGAATAGCCTCTTTTTTTATTCCACATAAATTTAGAATACAGAGATGGCTACAAATCTAAAAAATCTTTCTTCATACTGTCCCAACCAAATTCCTTCGGTAAAAGGCGTAAAGTTTGGCATTGTAGTTTCCGAGTGGAACGAAGAAATAACCAACGCATTATATAAAGGCGCAAAAGAAACTCTTTTGAAACACGAAGCCTGTGAAGAGGACATTGTTACAATACGTGTTCCGGGAAGTTTTGAACTCACTTCGGGCGCTCATTTGCTCGTTGAACGCACCGATGTGGATGCAGTAATTTGTCTCGGATGTGTAATAAAAGGAGAAACTCCGCACTTTGATTTCATTTGTCAGGGAGTTTCGTATGGAATTTCTCAATTAAATTTACGATATAATATTCCATTTATTTTTGGGGTATTAACCACTATGAATCAGCAACAAGCATTGGATAGAGCAGGGGGTAAACATGGTAATAAAGGAAACGAAGCTGCAATTTCTGCAATAAAAATGTGCGAAATAATTTGGAGATTAAAAAAATAGTTGTACCTTTGCAGCGTCGTTAAAAAAGGGGGGGGATACCAAAGTGGCCAACTGGGGCAGACTGTAAATCTGTTGTCGTACGACTTCGGAGGTTCGAATCCTCCTCCCCCCACCGCACAATTGCGGGAGTAGCTCAGTTGATAGAGCATTAGCCTTCCAAGCTAAGGGTCGCGAGTTTGAGTCTCGTTTCCCGCTCAAATAAAAAGCCTTGCTGAAAAGCAAGGCTTTTTTGTATGTGTATGTCGTCGAATGAGGAAAGCAATTACATGAGTCAATAAAATGAATATAAATTCTTATGCCCAATGCAACCATTGACATGAGCGACTTGTAGCACAAAGGTTTATATCTTGTTTCGATACAAACTTTCAATGGACAAAAAGTGATGAAAATTGTGAAAGCAGCCCTATCTTTTGAAGAGAGGGGAAGGAAAACGTAAATAAATACTTTGGGGGATGTTATCCGGAACCCTAACAGGGTTCAAAACCCTGTTAGGGTTTCCGGGATGATGAAAAACATGTAGAAACATGGCATGCCCCGTCTCTACAAGATGTAGTGCTTTCATTGTTGTAGGCTTCAGCCAACGGATTGAAATGCGAAAAGTATTGTGAAACAGGTTATTCTTGATTCAAAATTTCAACAACTTAATAATACTAAATCTGATGGCAGCTTGGTATTAGATGTAAAACATTTTTTTGAACACAGATGATGTGGATTTTTTTATCCGCAAAAATCTGCGTTTTCCGTGTCCTCCGTGATCCTCTTTCTTTTTTCTTTTCGGGTTATAAATCCTGTTTGGATTATTGAAACGACTGAAGCCAACAGAAATAAGTCATCACTACTACCGCGCCTTGTCGCCCCCCTACCTGTCAATACACGGTATCACATAATCAAGCGAGGCACCTATCATGATAAGGTCGGCAACTTTGAGCCCCGATGCAATGTCTTTGAGGGCGCCTACAAGCGTGAGGCACGGCGAACGAAACTTTACGCGGTAAGGATTTTTATCGCCGCGACTGGTGATGTGTACGCCAAACTGCCCGCGTGCGTTCTCAACGCACTGAAAATAATCGCCTTCGGGAAGACGGATGACCGCCTTTGTCTTTTCGGCGAAAGCCCCTTCGGGAATGTTGTCTATGAGTTGCTCAATGATGCGGAGCGACTGCTCAATTTCGTCCAAGCGAATGATGTAACGGTCGAAAGTTTCGCCGCCTGTGCGGATGACTTCTTCAAAATCCACCTTGTTGTAAGCCGCGTAGGGTTCAATTTTGCGAATATCATTGTGCCAGCCCGATGCGCGTCCGCTCGGACCTGTAACGCCAAGCGAAATTGCCTTGTCCTTTGCAAGGAAACCGATGTTTTCCATTCGCCCGCGAGCGATAGGATTACCCGTAAAAAGGAGGTGATGCTCTTTCAGCATCTTGCGCATGTAGGGAATAAACTCCTTTACGCGGCGCTGAAAGTTGGGGTGAATGTCGCTGGCAAGTCCGCCAATTACATTGTGGTTTACCATCATTCGCCCACCTGCGGTTTCTTCAAAAATATCAAGCACTTTTTCGCGGTCGCGCATTCCGTACACGAAAGCGGTAATCGAACCCATGTCCATGCACATACAGCCCCAACCCAACAGGTGCGAGGCAATTCGCGTAAGTTCGTCGAAGATGGTGCGCACATATTGTGCACGCGGCGGGGCTTCGATGCCGAGCGCACGTTCGCAGCACAGGCATACAGCGTGGCGGTTCATGGTTCCCGAAAGGTAGTCCAAACGGTCGGAGAGGTGCAATATTTGAGGATAAGTGTAGCTTTCGCAGATTTTTTCGATGCCTCGATGGATGTATCCAAAGTTGGGATCTATCTTGCGGATATCTTCGCCGTCGAGCGATACACGCAGATGCAGTACGCCGTGCATGGCGGGGTGTTGCGGTCCGAAATTAACGATATATTCATCTTTCTCGAAAAGTTTATGAGTGCTTTCGACCTCCTGTCCCATACTCAATGTTACCGACGGTACGTCCTCCATCTGCGAAAGCAGCTGATTGCGTACAGGAATGGGGTTGAGTTCTGGGTTTGGGTCGTAATCCTTTCGGAGCGGAAAGCCGTTCCAGTCGGCACGGAGAAATATACGCCGCATGTCGGGGTGGTTGATGAATACGATGCCGAAGAAGTCATATACTTCGCGCTCATATATCGACGCCGCGTCCCACAAATCGTGCAACGAGAGAAGTTCGGGATTTTCACGGTCTGCAGTTGCTGTTTTGAGGACTGCAATGTACTGCGGCTGCTTGGTTTGCGACAGATAATAGATTACGCCAAGCATGTCGCCATAATCCATTCCAACTATATCAACAAGGAAGTCAAAACCTTCGCTGTTGCACAGCCATGTTGCCATGTCGTACACGTGTTCGGAAGGTACGGTTACAGTGAGGGTGTTGCCGTTTCGCTCGGTTACGGCATACTCGAAAGTCGCGAGTTTTGTTTCAAGGGTTTCCATGCTATTTGGTTTTATGAGGGGCGTCGTCTTTGGGGTGTTCGGTGATGTCGGGCTGGTCGGGAAGTTTAAAAAAGTTCTGTACTTTTATCTTTCGCGCAAGCTGCATCATGCCGTAGAGAATGGCGTCGGGACGCGGCGGACATCCGGGAACGTACACATCCACAGGAATAATTTCGTTTACGCCTTTCAATACGTGGTACGAACTCTTGAACGGACCTCCGCCAATGGCGCAGCTCCCAACGGCAATCACGTATTTGGGCTCTGCCATTTGCTCGTACAAACGGGTGAGTACGGGAGCCATTTTGTGTACGATGGTTCCACAAACGAATATCACATCTGCCTGTCGCGGACTGTTGCGCGTAACCTCCCACCCAAAGCGGGCAAAGTCGGTACGCGCAGCGGCTACGCACATAAATTCGATTCCGCAGCAGCTGGTAGCAAAAGTGAGAGGCCATACCGAGTTGGAGCGTCCCCAGTTAATAAAATCACTCAACCTGCCCAGCACAACATTAACGCCGTTGCGTTGCAGCTCATCAACATACTGTTCGAGGTATTCGTTGTCGTTGAAGTCCTCGTACTTCATGTTTGGTATTCTAATGTTTTTTACTTCCATGTCAATGCTCCTTTCTTCCATGCGTAACAGAGCCCCAGTGTGAGGATGAGCAAAAAAAACAGTACCGATACCAGCCCCTGTGTGCCGAGATCTTTCAGCGTGGTTGCCCAGGGAAAGAGCAGTACGGTTTCAACATCGAACACAAGGTAAAGTATTGCAAACAGGTAATAGCCTACCTTGAACTGCATCCACGATGTTCCCCTTGTGGGAATGCCGCACTCGTAAGCCTGTCCTTTGTGGAGGTTCCACGAGTGAGGTGCCAGTAGCCGCGCAATAACCAGCGCCACCGCCACCAGAAATACTGCCACAAGAAACACTACCAAAAACAGTGTTGAATTACTCATGATGTTTTATTATTTTTCAGGCGCAAAGGTAATATAAAAGAAAGTAAAAAGTGAAGAGTGAAAAAATTAATTATACTGCTTCACTTATAGCAATTTTTACACCACATCGCTATCAATAATATTATATGATTATCGGATATGTCACCTATTCTTATTATCTTTGCGGCATCAATAACCCTTACACTAATTTGTATGAATTTACTTGATTTTATATCCACATATCCTGATGAAGAGAGTTGTCGTC
>JAITVO010000049.1 GCA_031285765.1 Cytophagaceae bacterium
CCGTTGGCGAAGCGCGAAAGATTGTGAAAATAGAATTTGCAAAAGCGCAGTGGATAGAGTTTGGAATTAACGCTAAACGGTAAAAATTGTATGTGCAATCGTACAGCTAATGTCTAAATCAGGGGAGAGTTTCCCCAAATTAGGACGGAGCTTCCCCAAATTAGGACGGCGTTTCCCCAAATTAGGACAGCGTTTCCCCAAATTTTGGGAAAAAAGCGCTCAAAAGAAACGCGGATTTCCGCAGAAACAAATTGACATGGAACATTATTTACTCATGTTACGCACGAAAATAGGCATAAATCAAAAGCCCAATTTTTCATAACAGTATGCAAACTGGTCGCTGAGCGTGTCGAAGCGCAGCTTACGGTTATGAAAAATTGAGCCTTTTCAAGGCTGCCAAAAGTAATTACTGCGTAACATGAGATTATAAGTTAAACCATGTTTCTACAGTAATAACCTCTTCCGTGTTTTCACATGGAGCGATGTCTGTTACCTCGCCTGTTATCAGGGTATCACTGCTACTCCTCGTTACTGTTTTATTGGTTGCACTATCAGATTACAATGGCTGCAATCAATATTTCACTTTCGCCAACTTTTAGCATAAGCGCGGTTTTGTTACAAAATCATTATTATCCAAAAGTAAGTCGCCATTCAAAACAGCGAATATTATACTAAATCTGTTTCGGGTTTTAGCCAGTCTCGCTTCGGGTTTTCTAAAAAAGATAAAGAGTGAATCGACATAATTCACTCTAAACTCTAATAACTACTTCTTTTTATTTTTATTCCCCGCCTGTATCTGGTTGCGCATTTGACTTTGCTGCTTGGCTGCCTGTTCGAGGCGCTGGGTAAATGCCGATTTCTTTACGGGCTTCTTTTGATTGGCGGTGAGCTTGGCAAGCAGTTTCTCTTCGTTTACAAACTGCTTGATTAACACGGTTTGCAAAACACCAATCAGTGTTGAAAGAAAATAGTAGTAACTTAGTCCCGATGCGTACTGATTGAAGAAAATCAGCATCATTACGGGCATCAGATACTGCATCATCTTCATACCTGGCATTTGCTGCGACGGCTGCGTTGACATGGTGAGTTTTGTCGAAATAACAGTGGTGATTGCCATCAGCAGGGTAAACAAACTGACGTGCGTTCCATACATCGGTATGCGGAACGGCAAATCGAGTATGGAATCGTAAGCCGAGAGGTCGTTTGCCCAGAGAAAACTCTTTTGCCTCAGTTCGATGGCGGCAGGGAAAAAGCGGAATACGGCAATGATGATGGGCAGTTGCAACAGCATGGGAAAACAGCCGCCCATTGGATTAACGCCCGCCCTTTTGTAAAGCGCCATGGTTGCCTGCTGGCGTTCCATTGCTTTGTCGGCGGGTATTTTTGCATTGATTTCATCAATTTGCGGTTTCAACACCTTCATTTTTGCCGACGACAGATACGATTTGTAGGTCAGTGGCGAAATCACCAATTTAAGAAGAATGGTCAGTATCAGAATAATAATTCCGTAACTCGAAATATAGCGTTCAAGAAAGTTAAACACGGGAATTACCGCAAACTTGTTAATCCATCCTAAAATAGCCCACCCAAGTTCAACCAGCCGGTTCAGTTCCAATTCATCACCGTAATTTTTTAAGGTGTAAAAGTGGTTGGGACCAAAATAAAAACGGAACGGGGTAACGTGCTCACCCTCATTTTCGGCGAGTACAGCTAATTCGGCAGTGTTGTAGCGAAGAAACGGACTTGTTTCCATCTTTTCAATCTCGGCTGAAATGCGTCCGCCCTCAAACCCTTTGTCGGCAATAAGAACTGACGAAAAATACTGGCTCTTAAAGCCTACCCAGTTCATTCGGGTACGGAAATCTTCGCTTCCGTTTCGGTTTGGCGAAAGGTAATCAACTTCGCCGCCATAATATTTGTAATAAATACTCGAATATTGCTGTTCAAACTGCCGTCCTTTTTCAAATGAAGGTACTTTCATTGTCCACTCAAACTCCATTGAGCCGCGCGGAGTGGCAATCATTCGTCCCATGTTGCGGGTTTGTATGTAGAAGCGCGACATGTATTCGTCATTCGGCAATTCGTAAATAAATGCCAGCAACTCGTTATTGCCCGAGTTGAGTTCGAAAACAACAGAGGTGTCGTTTATCTCCCTCACATTGAAAAACAGGTCGTTGGTATTGAAGTTTCGTGTGTTGTGAACAAACGGAAAGCCAAATTTATTGTCGGCGCCGTCGAACAGAATGAGCGGCTTACCGTCCCATGTTTTGTAATCTTTCAGTTCGACCGAATAAATTTTGCCGCCCTTGTTGGTAAGCGTCATTTTTACCTTTTCGTTTTCGAGCGTATAAAAATTCTGCTCGCCGTTGATGTAGGGCGCCATCATTCC
This sequence comes from Cytophagaceae bacterium, assembly GCA_031285765.1. Taxonomy (GTDB): domain Bacteria; phylum Bacteroidota; class Bacteroidia; order Bacteroidales; family Marinilabiliaceae; genus WRMI01. The sequence continues at coordinate 2,390 of JAITVO010000049.1, forward strand.
ATACGCCTGCAAACGGAGCGAATCGCCGCCTGTTTGCACGGTGGTATCGGCTGTAGCCAATGGCTCGCTTTGCGCTTTTAGTTTTACTTCGGCTTCGAGTTTGCGCATTACTTCAACCTGTTGCAGCGAATCGCGCTGACGTTGTTCCCTTTCAAGCTGCTCTTTTGGGGTACGTCCCAAAAATCCCCATCCTATAAGGATAATGGTGATTAAGACAAAACCAATAATTGTGTTTCTATCCATTAATATAATTATTAAAAAATCAATTAGATTGCTCGTTGTTGATGGCTGCACTGACAAACGACATGAAAACGGGATGCGGTTTCAGCACAGTGCTGCTGTATTCGGGATGAAACTGTACGCCCACAAACCAACGATGCGATGGAATTTCGACAATTTCAACCAGTCCTGTTTCAGGATTGATTCCTGTTGCTGTCATTCCCGCTTTTTCAATTGCCGAAAGATATTCGTTGTTAAATTCGTAGCGATGACGGTGGCGTTCTTTTACCAGCTCAGTTTTGTAGGCGTTGTGTGCCAGCGAGCCTTTTTTAATTTTGCAGTCGTAAACGCCCAAGCGCATGGTGCCCCCTTTGTCGGTAACGTTTTTCTGGCCTTCCATCAGGTCGATAACGGGGTTGGGCGTTGTGTAATCCATTTCGGTTGAGTCGGCTTTTTCGATTCCCAGCACATTGCGAGCAAGTTCAATCACTGCGCACTGCATTCCTAAACAGATGCCGAAAAACGGTATATTAGTTTCACGGGCAAACTTAACGGCTACTAACTTTCCTTCAACGCCGCGATGTCCGAAGCCGGGCGCTACGAGTATTCCCTGCATGTTGCCCAGTTTTTCGACAACGTTTTCGGGCGTAATGCTTTCGCTCTGTATCAGATTGATTTCGGCTTTATGTTCGTGATAAGTGGCTGCATGAATGAGCGCTTCGATGATGGATTTGTACGAATCGGTCAGTTCCACGTATTTGCCTACCAGTGCAATCTTCACACTTTTTTTGGCGTTTTTCATCTTCGACAGAAAAAGTTTCCACTCTTTCAGTTCGGGTTTTTGATTGATGGGCAAACTTAGCTTTTCGAGCACAATTTCGTCCAAACCCTCTTCCTGCATTTTTACGGGGACTTCGTAAATAGTGCTGACGTCAATCGACTGTATAACGGCGCGGCTGTCCACGTTACAAAACAGGGCTACTTTTTTGCGGATGTCGGGCGAAAGTTCCTTTTCGGTACGCAGCACTAATACATCGGGCTGTACGCCGTTTTCGAGCAGTTGCTTTACGGAGTGCTGCGTGGGTTTGGTTTTGAGTTCGCCGCTGGCTGCCAAGTAAGGTACCAGCGTGAGATGAATTACCATTGCCCGCGAGCCCAGTTCCCACTTGAGTTGCCTGACAGATTCGATGTAGGGAAGCGATTCAATGTCGCCCACCGTGCCGCCTATTTCGGTAATTACCACGTCGAAATTCTTTTTGCTGCCAAGCAGCTTGATGTTGCGTTTGATTTCGTCGGTAACGTGCGGAATAATCTGAACGGTTTTTCCCAGATAATCGCCGCGTCGCTCTTTTTCGATAACGTCGCGATAAATTCGTCCTGTGGTTACATTGTTTGCCTGCGATGTGGGGACGTTGAGAAAACGCTCGTAATGACCCAAATCAAGGTCGGTTTCGGCGCCGTCTTCGGTAACGTAACATTCGCCGTGTTCGTAGGGATTAAGCGTACCCGGGTCAACGTTCAGATAAGGGTCGAGTTTTTGGATAGTAACTTTATAGCCTCTGGCTTGCAATAATTTCGCCAGCGAAGCAGAAATAATTCCTTTTCCCAGCGAGGAGGCAACACCTCCCGTAACAAAAATATAACGCGTATCGGGCATTGTTATTTATCTTTATAAAAAAGCCTTATGGCTCTTCTTGGTAAAAATTGAAGCCGCAAAGGTATAAAAAGAAACGAATTAAATGATAAAAGTGGGGAACGAAAAGTGAGAAGAACGGAGATTAAAGCGCAAACCATGCTTTTTGCAATGCTTAACAGTGTTGCAAAAAGCATGGTTTGCGTAATATGAGGGTTATTTACTGATGTTGCACAAAACTCATAAAAGTGCAGCAGGGACGGTACAATCAAATACACAGTGTCGTCCTGAAAATAATGTTCAAATTGCGATTCGGGTAGGGGCGGGGTTTGCCCGCCCTTGTTATTTTCCACCCGCTTTATTGATCCCGTTATTACCGCTGTATATAAAGGCATACGGCAACGACGGGTCGTTGATTTCGTAAGGACGGGGTCGTTGATCTCGTAACGACGGGGTCGTTGCAATTGTAACGACGGGGTCGTTGCGAAATCAAGGACGGGGTCGTTGCGAAATCAAGGACGGGGTCGTTACGAAATCATTGACGGGGTCAATTACAGACACTCCGCAAGCAGATGACGCAATACCCAAATTACACCTTGATATTCTGATTGTTGTTGCCGTTGTGTGCCTGCTTTTTAGCAAACGACGAGGCGTCCATAAACGTTGCTTTGCGAAGCATGTTTTTCAAATCTTCCGACTCGCTGAAGCGGACGTTGATTTTGCTGATTTTGGATGCCGTAACTTCGGCTTCGCTGTCGGACGCAACGGTGCTTGCCGTAAGCCGGAACGAACCCAAACTGCCCGGCTGTACCGTTTTGCCTTCAAGCAACTGACTGGTTACTACTTTCAGCAGTTGCGACACTGCCATTTCGGCTTCTTTGGGGTTGAGCGTGGTTTCAATTGAATAATTACTAACTGATGTTATGCAAAACTCATAAATTGCGTAACATGAGTCGGTAACACCGTAGGGCGTTACCGAAAAGTATGGTTTGCGTAACATCGGTTTTCATCCTATCAGTTGCCCCCTGTCCGTATCCAATTTCAAAAAGAGAAAAAGCAGGATAGAGAAACCCCACAGCGAGGAACCTCCGTAACTGAAAAATGGCAAAGGAATACCAATGACGGGCGCCAGTCCGATGGTCATGCCGATGTTGATGGCAAAGTGAAAAAAGAATATCCCTGCTACGCCGTATCCAAACAGGCGACTAAACGCCGAGTGTTGCTGCTCTGCCACGTACATCAGTCGCAAAAGCAGGGCGAGAAACAGCAGAATTACAACGGAGGCGCCAACGAAACCCCACTCTTCGCCAACGGTGCAGAAAATAAAGTCGGTACTTTGCTTGGGTACAAAGTTGAATTTGGTTTGCGTCCCCTGCAGGTAGCCTTTGCCCGACAGTCCGCCCGAGCCGATGGCTATTTTTGACTGATTAACGTTGTAACCTGCTCCCAAAGGGTCATCCTCCAAGCCGAGCATCACCATGATGCGGGTACGCTGATAATCGCTCAACACTTTATCGGTAAGATAATCGGTTGAATAGGTAAACGCTACCGAACCCCAAAATATCAGCAGATACATCCAAATAAAGGGCGCCCGTTTCGAGATAGCTTTGATAATAATGAATACCGTGCCGCCCGCAAAGCCCGCCAACAGCGCCCCATTGTAAGCAATACGCCCCATTGCAGTGTGTGATATTAGAATTACAATTGCAAAAATAAACGTCGCAACAGCAAAAAATATTAACGCTTCCCTGCGCCAGCCGCGTTTAACAAGTATCAGCAGAAAAAGTACCATGCCAAGCATGGTAAGGATTACCGAATTGGAAATTATCAGCGTAAGCACAAATATAATGACGGCAATAAATCCGAACAGGATAATAAAGGGTGAAAGTCCTTCGCGGAAAAAGAGTACGAAGAACGCGAAGAATACCAGCGCCGAGCCTGTGTCGTTTTGCAAAATAATAATGGCAACGGGCAATGCCCATACTGCAAACAGTGTGAGGAAATCGGAACGGCGGCGGAACGTAAATCCGTGCCTGCTCATCAGTCGCGCCAGCGTAAGAGCAACGGCGGGCTTTGCAAGTTCAACGGGCTGAAAGCTGAAACTTCCGAAACGGAACCATGAATGGGCGCCGTTTACTTCATCGCCCAAAGGGGTGATGACGATGAGCAGAAGCAGCATTGCCCCAATATAAAAGAAGTAGGAAAACTCAACATAAAACTTGCTGTCGATTATCATAATAACGCCAATGGTTATAAGCGAGATGCCAATCCAAATGAGTTGACGGAAATACTCCTTGCCCGTGTTGAACGAGAGATAGGTGTCGGGCTCCATATTTGCCGCATAAATGTTGAGCCATCCTGCAACAATAAGTATCGCGTAAAGCAATACCGTAACGCGGTCGATGCTCTTTTTATCTCTGCTGTTGCTTCTCATTTTGATATTAAATCGGTTTCGAGTATTCGGTTTTCAGTCCATTTACGTGCCGGCGTGTCTTCAATTTCACGGTTGAAATATTTTTCAATCATCAGGCTTGCGATAGGTGCGGCGTAGGTTGCACCAAAGCCTCCGTTTTCGACATATACTGCGATGGCTATCTGCGGATTGTCCTTTGGTGCAAAGGCTACAAAGATACTGTGGTCTTCGCCGTGCGGATTTTGCGCCGTACCTGTTTTGCCACATACGCGGATTCCCTGTACACGCGCCAGTCGAGCCGTAGCGCCCCATTCATCCCACACGGCGCGTTCCATGCCTTCGACAACGGGCGCAAAATAAGCGGTATCGATAAGCGTGTGGTGAATTTGGGTAAACTTCGACGGAATGGTATCGCTGTCAATCGCCTTGATGATGTGCGGCGTATAGTAATGTCCGCGATTGGCAATGGCGGCGGTCATGTTTGCCATCTGAACGGGTGTGGTCAATATTTCGCCCTGCCCTATTGAGAGCGAAATCACCGTCAATCCGTTCCAGCGGTTGTTGTAAAGACGGTTGAAGTAATCGCTTGTGGGGATAGAGCCTTTCTGTTCGTTAAAAAGGTCGGATCCCAAAGGATTGCTGAAGCCGAAACTGAGCAGATAATTGCGCCAGCGATTGAGCCCTTCGGCGAACGAATTGAGGTGCGGGTTTTCAATAATGCTTCGCAGTACGTTGCAATAATAGGCATTGCACGAGTTGGATAGCGAATGAACCAAATTGAGCGGCGATGCGTGCGAGTGGCATCCTACCGAGATTCCGCGAGCATGATACCCCATAGTGCAACTGTATTTAGTTGAGGTTGAAAGTACGCCTTCCTGCAATCCGATAAGCGCCATTACGGTTTTGAATGTGGAGCCGGGGGGGTAGCCCGACTGCACGGCACGGTTCAAGAGCGGCGACAGCGAATCGGTAGCCAATGCAGGATAATTCCTCGACCGCTCGCGCCCTACCAGCAACGCGGGGTCGTATCCGGGACTCGAAACCATCGAAAGTATTTCGCCCGTTGCAGGTTCAATGGCTATGATGCTGCCAATTTTGTTCTGCATCAGCAGTTCGCCGTACTCCTGCAATTCAATATCAAGCGACAGCGTAATGTTTTTGCCCGACTTGGCAAGCGTGTCCATCCGTCCACCGGCAAGCCGCCCCTTTTCAACGCCGTGCACGTCAACCATCATATATCGCGAGCCTTTTGTGCCGCGCAAAAACGGTTCGTACATGTTTTCGATGCCACTAATGCCCGCATAGTCGCCTATTGTATAATACGAATCGCGTTTAAGAATATTGTCGTTTACCTCGCCTACATATCCCAAAACATGGGCTGCATGGCGGTACTCGTACTTCCGCAGGGTACGCCGCTGAACATAAAAGCCTTTGAAGCGGTGTATCGCTTCCTGAAAGTAGCCATACTGCTCGGCTGAAAGCTGTTTGAAAAACACGGACGGCTTTTGTCGAGATGCTCTTCTATTATCAATGTTCTTTTGCAGTTCGGCATACAATCGGCTTAGTTCGTCGCACGTAATATTAAGCGCTTTGCAAAAGGCGGCGGTGTCGAACGGCGCAACCTCGCGCGGAACAATCATTACATCGTAAACCGCCTGATTCGACACCAGCAGTTTTCCGTTACGGTCGTAAATCAATCCGCGCGAGGGGTAGTCGATAATCTTACGTTGCGTATTGTTTTCAGCAGAATACTTGTACGACGGGTTGATTACCTGTAACAGAAAAAGCCTTACGATAAACACTAAGGCTACAAGGCTGAAAAAAACGGCAATCGCTATGGCTCTGATGCTTTTGCTTCCCATTGTTGAAATGTGCTGTTAAGGTTGCTGTGCGCCAACTGGGTGCAAAGATATGGTATTGAAATGGAAAAACAAGGGATTGGAGAGAAAATAAGATAAGGTACACCTCTCATCTAAAAGTATTCTTTAACATGGATAACGCGGATAACACTGATTTTCGCGGATTGTTATGCAGATAAGCAATGGAGGAACTATTCTCGCTCATAATGCTGATAACCATTCTTTTGAAAAGATTTAGAAGTTGTATTAAATTAAAAAATGATTAATCTCTTTGGAAAATGGATTGGTAATTTTGGCTAAGTACCCAACATAAATTAATTGATACTATCTTTTACCACAAAGTTCACAAAGAACACACAAGGCTCACAAAAACATAGTGTCCTTTGTGAACAACTTCGTGCTCCTTGTGGTTTACTTTAAGTATAAATTAATTCTTGATTCATACTTAAAGCCGATGATTGCATACTATCCGTTTTCCGAAGAGACCTAATATTACAACTTATGTTACTCAGTGTCTGTTTTTTTTCAGTAATCTTGAAAAAACTTATTAGGTTCAAAGTTGGATTTGCATACTTTAAACCCGGAACATTGAACTTGATATAGGCTGTTCAAGAAT
>JAITVO010000052.1 GCA_031285765.1 Cytophagaceae bacterium
CGAAAGTTTACTGTGCGCAATGGCTTCGTCTTTGTGCCAGAACGAATCTATCCATGCCCAGAACTGCGCCTGCGTAGGTTTCAAGCCTGTGCGAAACCAGTTTTTGATGGTTGAAATGGGTGTGATTGTCATGTTTTAAACTGTTTGATTAAAAAATACCGTTACAAGTCCTCTGTTGACGTCTGTAGATTGAAAACTTTTCCAGTCATCGTTCGGATTCCATCTTAACATTACTGATACCAGGCCATCAGTACCTGCCGTATCGTTCTCCGTGAAAAACATGCTAACGGACGGAATAAACTCCGCTGACTGTCCAACCGCATACGCTGTGCGAACCTGTGGGTCATCATTAAACAATATGACTGACACACCTGATACATATTTTAATTTGCCATTAACAGTTACGGACGCTTCTGTTTGAGACCTGAAATTTATTCCTCCAAGTTTGGCTGTAGCAGCTTCAAGCCCTCCAAGTTTTGCCATTCCCCCGTTGTTCAATCGTGGAAAATACCATTTCGGGATTCCGTTAGCCACCCCATTGGGGTCATAAAATTGGGGCATTCCCTGTTTCCAGTCATTTGTTGGCTCCAGCAGTTCTACTGTCTGCGTTCTTGATGCACCGGCTACATTAACCACATTGGTTACTGTCTTTTTCTGCGCCCACAGGCGTTTCCCATCGTACACCATACCCGGAAAGTACAGCAGTTCGCCGTTAAGCACAATCCAGCCCGAAGATATTGTTTTGTTTTCGAGCACGCAGCCCGAAATAATGCAGTTTGGACCCGCCAACCGTGCCAACTGTGCAAATGCGCCATAAGCGTCCTGCATAAATTTTACTGCGTCGGATGTAAACGCAAAGTTTTGCTGTGGTAAATTTTCAAATCTGTTCATTTTTTCTAATGGTTAATTTTTAATTACGAATTACGAATTTAAAAATACATTTTTCCATATTCGTAATTGGCTAATGCCGAACTTCGTTTCGTAATTTTTAATTCGTAATTGAAACGGTGTCGTTTTCCTGCAAGCCTGTAATAATCGACTAAGGCGCGTGCACGGCTTTCCTCGCCTGTTGTCAGAACATACGGAAACATGATGACGAAATCATACGTTTCCAGTTTGTACAGTTCGTCGGGATGAATAACCCATGCGTCGCCACCGGCGTCGGGTTGGAGGGTTACATGTTTCAGTTCGGGGTCGGGAAAAAGCTCTGTCAACTTGTAATATTCCGCATCTTTTATATAGATACGCCTGCTGTCGGCGTCGAAAATATCGTTTAAAACCGCCTCAATTGACCATACCTGCGAGGTATGATTAATTTTATACAGAACATCGGCTTCGAAGCTGCGCTGTTTGTCGTAAGTAGGCGTCAGCCCCGCGAGCAAAGCGCGGATAAAGGCGACAACCGTCCCCACACGGAGCTTTATCGGCAAAAGCAATATTATGAATCTGTTCCAGTCAACAGTCATTTTAGTGGTTAGTGGGCTGTTACCTCTTAATATTCTTATGATTTAAGCAAACGAAAATTGATAATTTTGTTCATAAACTTTATCATATCTTATAACTGCGAACATTCTCAGCACGATTTTCGCCCTGACGGCGTTTAAGACAGATATTTTATTTTTGCCTTCGGCGACTTTACGGATGTAATAGTCGTGCAGTTCTCCGCTTTTCTTTCGTGTAGCGGCGGCTATTGCCGCCATGTGCAGGAGTGTTTTGATACTTTTGTCCGCCCTGTTGGATACCCGATTTCGCGAGCGGATACTGCTGCCCGATTCATACTTGAATGGCGTCACTCCGGCATGGCAACATAACTGTCTTCCATTGTCAAAATCCCTGAATGCATTGGTTTCCACAATCATTTTGACGGCTACTTTTTCTCCCACGCCATCAATTGAAAATAAAAGTTCATGCTGTCGTTTCATCGTTTCATCGCCGTCAATCAACTGCTCGATAGCCGATTCGATTTCGTCAATGGATGTGTCAAGTTCCCTGATTTGTCGTTGCAGCCTTTTTTGTTTTGCCACGTAATCCGCAGGACTCATAAATCGCTTCTGGTCAGTAATCTGCCCCTGATATTTCGCTCTGTCCGAAATGTACATGTCGTGCTCGCTGACAAGCTGTTTGAGCGTTGATATGTTTTTCTCCGGAATCGAAAACAATCGTGCCCTGTCCCGAAAACGCAAGGCATACGCAGCAATCTTACGGGCGTCGAGCCTGTCGTTTTTGCCCCGTTGAACGCCCGATGACTGTTTGATCTGTGCCGGGTTTTCAAGCCACAAATCAACCTGCATTTCCTCGCAGGCGCAACTCAGTGGATACGTGTACTGACCCATGTATTCGGCGCATAAAAGAACATCCTGAGAGGTTGCTGCAAAATCATTCAATACGCCTTTCAATGAAGTTTGTATTGAAATCATTGTATTCTCCACAACAAATTCCTTTAATGTCCTTTCGCCGGATTGGATACAAAAATCCAACTTCTCTTTGCCTACATCTATCCCGATAAATAACTTTTTCATATCTCTATTTTTGCTGTCCAAAAGAAAAAAGGGGAACTTGAAATAATCCTAAAAACCTTAACTGCTACTGGCTAAATTCTTATACAGGTCTTTATTTCAAGAAAACCAACTCAGTGCTGAATATTAAGATAAGTCTTACTTATTTT
>JAITVO010000121.1 GCA_031285765.1 Cytophagaceae bacterium
AGGCAGAAGGTTTAGTCGAAGGTGAAGCAATCGGACTGGAAAAAGGTGAAGCAATCGGACTGGAAAAAGGCTTGGCCGAAGGGCTTGCCGAGCGCAACCGGCTCAAAGCCGAAAAAGAAGCAGTTCAGTCCGAAAAAGAAGCAGCACAGGCAAAACTTGCAGATGTTGTTATCAACGCCCATCGTGCAGGCATACCGGCAGAAGCAATATCGAAAATAACAGGCTTGCCGGTTGAGGAGATTATTAAAATAATAAAGGCAACAGGCGAAAGTACGCTTGGGTAATTAAGAATTAAGAGAAGACAGGGGGGCATGCCTCCCTGTTATGAACAAAATGAAAACGCCAGCCTCGTTTGAGGTTGACGTTTTTACATTCAAATAATTATGCGAAACATCCACATTACTCGGTGTGAGTATTTTCTGTTATGCTATGTGGTTTTAGGTAACGTCTTGGGATTAATTAAGGAATGATGCTGAATTTGCGATTTTTGCGGATAAAAAAAATCCGCGTTTATCTTGTGTTATTCACTCCCATTTTTTTTAATCTGTGTTCAGAAAATTGATTATTGTTTGCTGCCTGCCGCCTGATTGGCTGTAATTGCTACCAGATTTACAATATCGCTTACCGAACATCCACGCGAGAGGTCGTTGATTGGTGCTGCCATGCCCTGCAATACAGGTCCAATGGCTTCGGCGTGTGCCATCCGCTGAACCAGCTTGTAGGCTATGTTGCCACATTCGAGGTTGGGGAATACCAGCACGTTGGCTTTGCCCGCAACTTTGCTGTCGCCCGCCTTCTTTTTTCCGATGGAGGGAATAATGGCGGCGTCGGACTGCAATTCGCCGTCGATTATCAGGTCGGGCGCCAATTGTTTTGCAATGGCGGTTGCTTCCAGCACTTTATCTACCATTTTATGCTTTGCGCTTCCTTTGGTCGAGAAACTGAGCATGGCAACGCGCGGCTCTTTAAAGCCTGCAATGGAGCGGGCTGTGGAGGCGGATGCAACGGCAATTTCGGCAAGTTCGCTCGCAGTGGGGTCGGGATGAACAGCGCAGTCGGCAAACACCATCATGCCGTCTTCTCCAAACTCCTTATTGTTCATTATCATTACAAATGCGCCTGAAACTACGCTGATTCCGGGCAATGTTTTTACTATTTGAAAAGCGGGACGCAACACGTCGCCCGTTGCATTATCGGCGCCTGCAACTTCGCCATCGGCGTCCCCGTTTTTAATCATCAAAACAGAGAGATAAAGCGGATCGGTTACCAATTTGCGGGCTTCATCTTCTGTTATTCCCTTGCTTTTCCGTATTTCGACCAGAAGATTAACATATTCGTCCATCTTAGGATAGCTAACTGGATTGACGATTGTTGCTTTGCCGATGTTTTTCAAGCCAAGACGTTTGGCATCGGCATTAATAATGTCGGGATTGCCAATCAGGATGATGTCGGCAAACCCTTCGCCAAGAATAGTATCGGCGGCGGTGAGGGTACGTTCTTCGGTACCTTCGGGCAAAACAATGCGCTGCTTGTTGCTCTTGGCTCTTTCTTTGAGTTGTGCGGTAAATTCCATATTCTGTGTAATATTTAATGTTCAATAAACAAACTGCGAAATTAGATAAAAAAGATGTATCGAAGTATCTTATTGAGGAAATAAAAAACATGATTAATTTCAGGAAAAGTAGTTGTCAAAATCACTATTGTCCGATAAAGAAGTAAGGGCTACCATTTTCGGTCTGCCATTTTGTGTAATTTTGCTTTTCTAATTTTCAGTTTTCAGCAGGATACGGTATTTGTTTCGGATACGGTTTATATAAAGATTTGGGGAATTGATGGCACATTTGGGACTTTGAGTGGAAATGTCGACAACTTACATGTTTTTTATGCTGTGTATCCACACTGAAAACTCGTGATTGTCGTATAAGCGTGAGTAGAATGCTCGCGCCTGTATGCACAAAACTGGCTCAAGAACAGTGTGTATATAAAAGAGTACGAAAGGCGTAATTTTTTATGTAAATAGCAAACTATAAAAGAAAAAGAAGTTGAGATAACATGCTTAACTAATCTGTTTTCAACTGTATAAAATCTGGCTTTAGGCTCGTGACTTCATCACTTTTTTGCGCCATCACATAGCATCTATTGATTATCAATTTATTACGTTTTAAAATGGGTGATTCAGGGTGATGCAAGTTCAAAATGTATATCTTTGGGCTATGTTTGTACGCAAGAAAAAGAACCGATAGGGTAGTATTACGGCTTGTTAGCATAATTTTAGTTCATCGTAAATAATGGCTAAATTCAAGAATGCCAAATACATTACATCGAGTTTTTCATATTGCGTACACACTCTTCTGAATCCTTTTATGCGGCGGAAAAGTCGCTCAACCTTGTTTCTGAGTTTATAAATCTTTTTGTTGTACTTCCACGGCTTCTTGCGATTGGATCTGGCGGAACAACTGGCCTAAATTCTCTTTTTTTCACAGCTTTGCGTGTCTGATCGTCTTCATACCTTTGTCCATCGCCAGGTATACCGTCTTCCGCTTCGCCAGTCCGTCCAGACGCTGATCTGCCAGTAGCAGCCGCCCCTGCGGTGCATAAAGATGAAATGCGATGGCTATTCGGTCATTTGCGGCAACCAAATGAATTTTGATGTTTTTGCTTCCGCGCGAAACACCGATGGACTGAGTACCGTTTTTTTTGCGCGCGCCTGCTGCGGTGGGATGGATTTTTAT
>JAITVO010000143.1 GCA_031285765.1 Cytophagaceae bacterium
AAGGGTCGCCCCTACGCATTTGCCGATATTGTTCTGATCCATGATTTTTATGATTCATTTTGACTGGTATGATTAAACGAATAAATCACAGCAATCCGATGAATCACAGATTCAGGCAGTTTTTATGTGCAATGAAGAAAAATTTTACATTGTTCCTTTTTGTTGGCAAATAGGGACCGTAATTTGTAATTCCGTTGTAAGGCACTAAATCGGTTTGATTGTTGCCAAACATCAACACATTAGAATTATCGGCAACTTTCTTTATTTTATCATTCGGAACAGTTAAAAAATATTTTTTGCTGATATTCAAAATATTAAAATCTTCGACAAGCAAATAATTACGGCAAAAATCGGTTGTTTTGTTGTAAGTGCTTATGTATTTGTTGGGTACTTTTGGCGGTCGGTTTTGTTTCAGCCCCAAAAGCGGTGCAATAAATCGGTTTACGATTGAGTAAATTTGCGTAATGTTGCTTTTTTGTTCGGGTGTAATATTTTCATACTTCACTACTCTGTTGTTTGCAATTACTTTGTAGCGGGTTTCATCAATATCAATTTCGGCAATAGAGCGGTTGTAAGTTTCGGAATAGCCGTTGAACGCAACAAGCAATTCAAAACCTGCGGACATATTTTTGAATTGTGGCACAAGCGAAAATTTGAGATACTGCGTTGTTTGGGTGTTGGGTTGCGTGCTGTCTTTTACCCAAATTTCGAGGTTGCCGACATAATCAATACCAACTGCCGAGGCACGCCTTGAAAATGATTGAAAAGCAAATGTCTAAAATAATGCTTGGCAATGCGTGGGGCGTTGTAAGGATTTATTGTTGCTTTATATTCCTGTCATTTCAAATCAGCCGTATTGTTGTCGAAAGTAAAATACATTTCCTTTTGCTCGGCAAGTTCCGTGTGTTGTTGCCACAATTCGGAACATTCGTCGGTGTAGAAAGTGTAAGGGCGTGAGCCTTCGGCTTTCTCTGTGTAGAGCGAAAGCGTAAAATTTTCGGACAATGGGCTGAATGGTAACGGGTTTATTTGCATCATATTATCTTATTTCTTGTATTGTTTTATCCGTTTCTCGCAAAAGTTTTTCCAAATTTCCGCCTGCACTTGCAAAACCGACAACGATATTATCGGCAATTTCTATCATCATTTTGTTGCGGGTGTGAGCGGTGGCGGTACTTACTCGTTTTACGCTCTTTTCAAAGGGCGATACTATGATCAATCTGCCTTGTTCCATTTGTTGTTCAAATTCGGGTTCTAACTTTTCTTTTAAACCACGTGCCAACGCCACAATAATTGGCTGACTGCCTTTGAGCAAATAGTGCAGCACTTCTTTTTCTATTTGACTATGAAAACCGCTGATAACACACATGCCTTTTTCTCGTTGCGCTATTGCCCAATCGTAGCATTTTAACACTACGCTTGCAGGCACTGTCCGACTGCAAAGAAAGGCTGTTTTGGGCAGCTTCAAAAGTTCTATGTTGCCGAGTGTTTGCATTGAAACTACATTTCTATTGCATCAATAAAATTTTCAAAATCTGTATTATACGGAATTTGAGCCTGTTTTATGCGAAATATTTCATACTCACTTTCGGCGTGTTGCTTTGCCAATTCGTGCGAAATTTTGCCTGCGTGCATCAGTATTTCTCTTTCGTTGAGCGTAAGGAAACCGTGTAGTTTTGTAATCCAATCCTGCATCGTCATTGCTACGCGACGGCGTGCTTGCGTTTGGGCAAAAAGCAAATACTGTTCTACCAAATCGTTTAATGCCTGCAATTCTTCTTGGTTCAAATAGTTTTTGGCTACCGACACATCGGGCTTGCGAATGCGCTGACCGCGCCACGAAGTTAAACCCATATTATCTTTTTCGGTATCGGCGCGGGTGTAAACGATTTCGGCGGCTGTTTGCCCCGAAATTGCCCAATGCAATTTGTTTTGAACGGTAGAAAAAAATGTTTTTGTTATCGCAGCCTCGTTGTCGTAATCAATGGAAGTGGCGTAAATATCGGTAATTTTGAGATAAAAACGCCTTTCGCTTGTGCGAATATCCTGTATGATTTGTTCGAGTTCCTCGAAATAATCAAAGGGATTGTCGGGATTTTTCAGCCTGTCAATATTTATGGCAAAGCCTTTTTTGATATAAGAATGTAATTTTTCGGTTGCCCAAATACGAAACTGTGTGGCAATCTGCGACTTGATACGATAGCCAAGCGAAATAATCAAATCGAGATTATAATACTCCATATCGTAGGTTTTGCCATTTGAGGCAACTGTTCGGAAATTCCGAACAGTTGAATTTTTATCCAATTCACCTTCTTCAAAAATATGCGTAATATGCTCGCTTACATTCGATTTGCTTGATTGATATAGTTCTACCAAACTTGCTTGCGTAAGCCAAATATTATCGTTCTCAAAACGAACATCTATGTTGAATTTTCCGTTTTTATCGTTGTAAATCAGAAAATAGGTATTGGGTGTTGCTAATTGATTGTCCATGGCTTTATTGTTTGATTTTTATTCTTCATCTTCCAACTCTTTGCCCATTCTATATTTTATATCGTAATTGATTATAAAATCCAATTCTTCTTCCGTAAAACCGTAATGCTCTGCTAAAACAGTGTCAATTTCGTCAATTATGGGTTTGGATAGTTTAATGAAAAAATGTTGTTTTTCCATTGTGAAAGTTCTGCCTTTTTTTGAATAACTACGAATAACATTATGACTGTTATTTTGGTAATCATCTTGCAGTTTTTTTCCTAAATCAACTAATTGCTCTTTTAATGAATTATCTATTGAATTTATATCAAAATTAAAATTGAAATCACGACTATTTATTACTTGACAACTTGCCCAAGTAATGTAATGTAAGAAATAAGTTGTCGAAGATAATACAGCAATCAAAGCATTTTTTGAATTTTCATCATCTGTAAATATTGGTTTCATTTCCCCTGTTTTGGTTTGAATTCCATCGTCAAGGTAAAGTGGTTCTTTGTCTAAAATTTTTACCCAATATTGTACCGCTCTAAAATAATACAAGAAATGTCTTGAATTATTTAGAAACATTGAATTGAGGCATTTATGAGTTTTCGTCTTTAATTTTGAAAGTATGTCAAAGTAAAGATTTGAGGAAATTTTCGGGACACTTCCTTCTATTAAAATTTCAGAAGCATTATTGTAAGCAACATTTTCAAAAAGATATTCCCTAAACTCATTATACCATTTTTGATACATTGAGGTGTAAATTTTATTATTTGCTGATTTTGCAGAAATAATAATTGCCAATAACATATCAGCACCTTCAAATAATTTAGAAGGTCGCCAAGAATAATTACTTATCCACGAATTTTTATTTTTCGTAAATAATTTTTGCAAAGGATTAAGTTTGTCAGCCGAAATACTACTATTTGGAACAATCATTCCAAATCTGCCAATTTCTTTCAAAAGTATAAAACTTCTTTCACTGCAATAAGCATATAAATTTGCACAGGAAAGAGTATTATAATTTTTTACTTTATAGTCAAAACTTGCATCAGTATAAACCACATACGGCGGATTTCCAATAATCACATCAAAACCGCCGTTACCATTAATAATTTCGTAAAATTCAGCAAACCAATGGAAGGGTTGGTGCGTTTGTTGCCAAGTGTCGTAGGCGGTGTTGCTTGCCTGTTTGTGCAAAAGTATATTGAGTTCGTTGTTGAGCGATTTGAGGCGTTGGTTGAGTTCGTCTTTTGCGGTTTTAAAGTCGGCGTAGTTTTCGTTTTGTCCTTTGAGTTGAATTTCTTTGTATCGCTGAAATGCCATTGCTACAATTTCGCATTTTTCTTTTATGGCACCTTTGTCGTTGTCGAAATCCAATGCGCCTACAAAAGCATTTTCCAATTCTTTTTCGGTAGCAAAACCTACAAGCGTATTTCCTGCACGTATGTTAAAGTCAATGTCGGGCAGGGGTTCTAAACCTAAATTGTCTTTTTTATAATCAGCATCAACTGTTGCAACTAATTTCAGAAACAAGCGCAATTTGGCAATTTCTACCGCTTCTTTCATAATATCTACGCCATAGAGATTGTTGAGAATAATGCTTTTGTAGATAAAATACGCGAGGTTAGGGTGTTGTGGACTTTGAATATTTTCTAAAATTTCCCTAAACGATTTATACTTGTGACTAAAATTCTTTTTGTTTTCGGTGTTTGTGCGATCTTCGTCTTCCACAAATGCACGCATACGCATAATACACGCTTCGTAAAGCGGCTCTAAAATATTCATTGCCGCAAACAGGAAAGCGCCCGAACCGCAGGTGGGGTCGAGAATGGTTACGCTTGTAAGGGCTTTGTAAAATGCTTTGAGAAATTCGGGATCGTTGGTATTTTCTACCACATCTTGGGCAAACTGCCTTATGTTCAAATTATAGGTGATAAAATCATTGATTGTGCAGATTTCGCCGTTATTAATTTTTGACCTCACTTCGGCATATCTTTGTAGTCGGGCAACGGTTTCACGCCAAATTTCGGTGGGCAAAGCATAGTCAACAAGTGCAGGTTTATTCCACGCTGCGCGACGTTCTCGTAAATTTGGCAGCGTAGTATCAATACCTGTTTTAATTTCGGCAGACAGCTCCAGTTCTGCACCTTTTTTTACAGCCTCGTAAATGTATTTATCACCACTGTTTTGAACAACGACTTTAATCAGATTGTCAAGATTATTATTTCTTGCGACTTCATCGAAAAGATAGGGAATAATGCAGTTTTTGCTGATATAGTCGGTAATGTCTTCTTTGGTGTAATACGCGCCCATATTGGTGCGATCGTTGATATATTTTTCAAAAATATAACCGATTACATCGGGGTTTATGTCCTTGCCCGAAGCGGTATTACGGGTGTCTAAATGCCATTCGTACTGGTCGAAAAAGTTGAAAAGATTTTCAAATGCTTTGTCGTCAATGTCGATGTTGGCGTGGTTGCATTCAATTTCGTGTTCGTCAAAAAGTCCACCGTTCAAATAAGGAATTTTACCGATTTCTATTTGGATTTCGTCTGTTCTCGTTGGGTTATTCAATCCTTTATGAAATAGCACAAGTAAAAAACTGCGGTAAAAGGAATAAAATTTCCCATCGCCCGTTTTCTCTTTACATTCATTGAGTTTATCGCGCAAATAGTTTTTGTTTTTATCCAAAAAGCCGCGTTTCTGAATAAAATAACAAAACATTAGTCGGTTAAGCATCAACGAGGCGTACCATTCCTGATTGGCGCGTTCGGTAATGCCTTTGATAAACGAAAGAAAGGAAGTATGCTCTTTTTTGAATTTATCATAAAACGCTTTTGTAACTTTTTCGTTGTTTTGCTGAAAGTTTTCTGCCATTCGGCTTTTCACATCAATAATGGTAATGTGTTCTTCTTCATCCATCTCGAAGAAAACGCCTGCTGCACGCTGATAAAGCAATTCGGGTGCTTGCGATTTGTTCCATTGCGTTTCGCTTAGTTTTGTGGGTTTCCCTACTTGACGGACAGCAAGTTGCCAAATTTGTTCGATTTTTTGTGCATCAAAAAAGATGATCAAATGCTCTTGAAAGAGTTTAGTTACTTGATTTTCAATTTTTTTGCGTGTGGCGTAACCGGGAATAATATCTACTTGCAAGGTTAAGATTTTGAAACCGTGTTTTTGCGCTACTGCCTGCAAAGCATACGTTTCATTATCCACCACAATGGGCTCCGTGGTACGGTCGTTGTCCCACCCCATATCGTTAAACAATTCTCTAAACTTGAATTGCTGGATATAATCGGAAAATGTTTGTTTACTTAATGCCATACTTCTTATTGATTGTTGATTAAGCCCATTGAGCAAATAATTTGCGGTTCGCGATTGTTTTGTTCATCTTCATTCACTATCACTAATTTTTCTTCTTCGCGCAAAGAAATGACCAGTTCTTTCAGCTGTTCGTCCGAAATACCCGATTTGAGTTGCCGACTTAAAGTTTCGCGTGCAAACTCTTTGAGCGGATATTTGAAAATATCATCAACGGCTTTTTTCAATGCCTCGTTTACAAACAATGTGCCTTCATAATCTTTACAATATCTATCAAGTGTCATATACACCCGATATTTTACACCCGATTTCTTACCGAGCGAGCCACCTGTATTTTTTTCATCTTCGCGGATAAAATCCATTGCTTTTCGTACCAATTCGTGGTGAGTTTCCAACTTGTTTTGCGGAGCAGTTTCAGGGGTACATTGCGCCGCTTTGAGAATAGCATACTGCGATTGGGTAACGATTTCCCCTTTTTTGTCCACCCACGCCAACACATCGTTGTCGTCTGCTGTTTTGGTGTAAACAACAACACCCTCTTTGTCTATTTCGCTGTTTTGCTTGGTAGCATACACCACATTGGGTAAGTCGGGAATAATTTTATTTAATTCAGGATTGGCATCAGTGGCATTTTTCCAAATCTGGTAAGCATACGAAGCCAAATCCACTTCAGTATCATCGTCCTCGCCGTCTAAAACTCCCGATTTTTCATTATAAAGGTCCGCCAGATTTACAGGGTCACCATCAAAAAATGTTTCATCACTGCCTACTACTTCGGCGTTTTGTTTTATGCGTTTGGTTAATCTTGTGCGCAGTTTGATAATTTTTTCAACTCCATCTTCGGGCAAAAATGAATAGCAAAGAATTTTATCGGATTTTTGACCAATTCTATCCACACGCCCAGCTCGCTGAATGAGGCGAATAATAGCCCACGGCAAATCGTAATTCAAAATAATGTGGGCATCTTGCAAGTTTTGTCCTTCACTCAACACATCGGTAGCAATTAGAATTTGCAATTCTTGCGAACCCCTTATTTCGGGTTTTTTATTGCTCGCAGGGCTAAAACGTTGTGCCAAGGCTGTAGGATTTTCGCTGTCGCCTGTTACACTTTCGATTTGCATTACACCACGACTTTTCAATTCTTTTGTCAAGTAATATGCGGTGTCGGCAAATTGCGTAAAAACAAGCACTTTTTCATTTTTGTACGTTTCGGCAATCAATTTATGCAATGCATTTAACTGTCGGTCTTCGACAGGATTCCAATCCTTGCCTATATTGAGAATTTTCAGAATTTCCTTGCTATCGTTGATAAGATTTCTCTGTAATTCAGTTGTGAAAAACTCACTTCTAATCCAATCAAAACGACTTTTGTAGTTCTCACTTGCAAAAAGACCATACAGTTCTTTTGCCTTTTGCAGATAAATATTTTCGTCTAAAATAAGTTTTAAGAAGTTATCTGTCTCGTTTGCATCCATGTCACTATCTTCCAAATAATCATCAAGATTTTGTGAGATATTTTTTCCAATCGGTAGTGATAAATGATTTTGAACAGCATATACAAACAGATAATTGCGTAGAATATGCCGGCTCAACGATAATAGAAACGAATAACCGCTGCTTTCCAAACGCTTGAAAAGATTTGTTCTACAAAATCCCATTAAACGCTTACCTGCACGCCCCAAATTTTGCATAATCAATTTTTCTTCTTTTGTGGGCTTTGTGAGTGGTTTGTCATTCAAGTAAAGTTTTAGTCCATACCTTGGCAATTCCAAATCGTTAATTGTTTCAACGATGTTTTCGGAATAAAGTTTTGCATATTGGTCTTTTGGGTCATCGGGATTGAAAACATACTGCACTCTTTTCGGGATACGGTCGGGAAAATAGGATTTTGTACCATCGGCAAAAGTCAAATACTTTCTACCGTTGTCCTCGTCTGTTTGAGCATAATTTGTTTTGATAAAACTACGGGTACGGCGCACTAAATACAAACGCATCAATTCTCTCCAATCATCTGCAAATTCGCTTTTTTCAAACGCTTTAATACTACGGACAAATATTTCAGTATGGCGTGCTGAGAATTGTACCAATCCGCCAATTTTTCCAATATATTGTTCGGGACTTATTCCTATGTCTTTATCGTCGGAAATAAACAGGCGTAGCTGGTTTGAAAGGTCTAAATAGGTTTTGTTGTAAGGCGTTGCAGATAGTAAAATTACTTTGCTTTCGTTTTCTTCTAAATAATTTTTGATAGCACGATAACGCATACTTTCTGCGTTTCGCAGGTTATGGCTTTCATCAATGATCACAAGACGGTAACGGCGTAAATCTTTTAATGAGTTTTGTACACCTCCCTGTGAAATAATCTTGGCTCTTAATTGGTATTTGTGTGCATAATACTCCCACATTTCTTTCAAATTCGGTGGGCAAATAATAAGCGTCTCCAAAAAGAAATCGTCTTCAAAAATCTTTGCAAGTGCAGTTGCTGTAATCGTTTTCCCAAGTCCCACCACATCGCCGATAATCACACCGCCACGCTTATTCAAATGGTGTGCGGCAACCAAAACGGCTTTTTGCTGAAACTCCAACAATTCTTTCTGAAAAACTTTCGGCAATTTAAATTCACTCAATCCTGCCCGCGCTTCTCTTGATAAATGGTACGCCATTTTCAAATAAATATGATACGGCGAAAAAAGTTTTTCGGCAGCCCACGAATTGTCAATAATCTCAATCAATTCTTCGGTAATGTCAATGCACCAACGATCGGCCCATCTATCGTCAAACCATTTGGCAAGTTTTTGAGCGGCATCTTGTTCCATTACATCAATGTTCAGTTCGCCTTGACTTGCAAGTCCTGCAAGCGTTAGATTACTGCTGCCCAAAAATCCGACAATCGGCACACGTACATCGTTACTATACGCTAAATATAATTTTGCGTGAAGCGGATAACGTAAATGCAGTTTAACTACCACTTTTTTATTTTTCATTTGTTGGCTCAACTTGCGCAATGCTCTTTCGTCCGCCTCTGTCGGCGTACCAATAGTTAATTGCTCTTTGAACTCTTGTGCAAGTCGTTTTTTTAGTTTTACAGCTTCGGCTTGATCAAAAATGTAATTCTTGTCGTTATAAAAATAATCCCGTAGAATGTCGATCGGCATTTTTTGCATACCAACAAGTAATCGGCAAGTTCTGTGAATATCCTCATTGCCTTCTGCAACATTCGTTCCTGACAAATTGTCGATTTTATCAGCAACTTCTTTCCAGCCCCTCAAATTAAAATAGCCCACACAAAAATCTGTGCGTTGCGATAAATCAAGCGTTTCATTTAGTCCTTTTGCGAGGTGATTCTCTATATTGTCGTATATTTTCGGCATTGTTTTTCATTATTTATTTTCAACCCACAAAAGTACAACTTTTTGCGTTATATTTGGGGCAAACACACCGGCTTGTCTCTACATTTTCCTGTATTTATCGTGTGCGAAATGATTTATCAACCCGCTTTCTTTGAATTTCCGAATGTGTTTCTCGGCGGTTTTGTCGGAAATATAGAGGCTTTGAGCGGTTTTTAGGTATTCCTGTCTTGAAAATTCGGGTGGCAAGGTTTCTAAAAACAGTTGCTTTTGATTTGGTTGTTTGGGTGTTGCGGTTTCTGCGAGCAAGTCCTCGTGAATCTTAGCGGCGTGTTGGATTAGAATTTTAACTAATTCCATTGCTGTATTGAAATCGCTATCTTCACAAATCATCGGGCTTGCAATGTGTCCCTGTGTCCATTATCCGCAAGGCAGTTAAAATCATTGCTACACGAAAAGTTATCAATCCTACGCCTTTGTTATCATTCAAAATTTGGAAAAGTCCTGTTGAACTGTTATTTGCGGGAATGATTAACATTCTCAAAGGCGGCTCTTGCGGGCGTTCCAAATCGGTTTTACTTGCGTGATTTTCGGCTGCACTCGGAAAAGGAAATTCATTTCCTTTTCCGAGTGCAGCCGAAAATTGTCTTTTGTCATTGCGTACTCGGATTGCTTGCGTTGGTATTTCAAATAAATGGGGTTAATAAATGCCTGCGAGTCGTGTGGTAGAAAACAGGCGCGGGAAATGTCCTGTCCTGATTTATCTACTGCAATACCGTAGGTTTGCGAAATGTAATTTGCAACGGAGGTAAAGTAATCGCCGTGCGTTGTGTCGGCTGTATCAATGGAAATTATCCATTTCAAACCATCGCCCGAAGGACTGCAAAAAAGTAGTTGCGTGTCGAAATATTCGTCTTTTAATAGACGATTAAACAGCGTTTCAATGCTGTTTAAGTGGTCGAAATCAACACACAACAAGCCCGAATGTTTTATGAGTGCTTTGTCGTTTCGGATAGTGAAAATGCCCGAAAAAGTACAATAATCGAAGTTTGCGGCTTTGAATTTTCGGGCTTGCCCGACATCGGAAATTGCCCACAATTTCTGAGTTCGCTCTCGGTAATAATCGCCTTTGATAGCATTGTAAATTTGCAACAAACTAACCGCTTTATGCGGTTTAGTGTTGGGAATTGGGGCTTTGAAGAATGAAAACAAAGGACTTTTAGGAATATTTGGACTTTGGGGACAAATGGGACTTTGGGGCTGTGTAACGGATTTTTGAGCGTAAGTGTAAAAATTGGGTTGTTCGCCAATCCTTAAATTTAGTTCTTTGTTTAGCGTTTTCAATAATTCATCGCCTTGCTGTTTGTAATGCAGTTCGGCAAAGTCGAACGCATCGCCTGCGGTGGTAGCATTTTCGCTATCTTCGTGGCGGCAAATTCTTTATCAAAAGCATTGCCTATAATAATTTCCTTTTCAATGAAAATATGCAATGTTTCTTTATTGGCATTGAAAGGATTACGGCATAAGCCGCAATCTCTTTCAACCAATCGCAACACAGTTTCATCGGGATAATACAAGCGTAAAATGTGGCTGTAAATTCCTAATCCATAGTGCGTTTTATTCAAAATACTTTCTCTATTTATCGCGTTCATAATCTCGAATTTTATACATTATGTAATTGTCGGACAGGATTTTAAGAATATTCTGTTTGCGATAATAGAGTTTGTTGCCAATGCGTGAAAATGGCAGAGTACCGTTTGAACGCAAGGTTTGCAGGGTGCGGGGCGAAATGTTCAGCGTGTGCATTACATCTTGTCCGTCAATCCAGTCTTCAAGTGGTGTTCGCTCGTTTTTTCTGTTAAAATCGAGTTGTTTGTTCCCGCAAAATGATTGTGGAACTCAACGGCTAACGGCTCGTTGCTGTTCTGAAAATAATCTTTCAGAATGTCGCCTAAAATTCGGGGGTTGTTCATTTTATACCCCCTTTCTCTGCTAAAAATGCCTGTGCTTCGTCTTTGATTTCGTCATTTGATTTGATTTTGCCTTTTTTGAGTTGGTTATCTCGCCACTCGCAGCACTCTTTGAGGTTGAACAACAGGCGTGAGCCTATGCGACTGTGAGGCAATTCGCCCAAACAGCATTTGTTGTAAATCGTCTGTTTTCTCCATTGTGGAAAAACACTTTGACGGATTTCGTTAATATCAACAAATCTGTTTTCGTCTGCCGGTTGCTCTTGGGTAATAGTTGGCAGATTATCGATTTTTTGATTTAGAGTTTGGATTTGTTCCAAAATCATTTTTACTGCTTCGGGCAGGGTGTTAAATGTAATCTCTTGCATATTTTTTGAGATTTCGGCATTAGGTCTTTTTTGCGTACCGATAGCAAAAAAACACTACTCAAAAACTGAATAGTGGTGCAAAGAGATTGGGTGATAAAATGGCGAAATAGAGGTGATATCATATCACCAAAATCACCACGAAAACAAAAGAAATATTATTGTTTCTTTTGTTTTTCTATTTCTTGAATGTCGCTATCGTAATGAGTGGGTTTTGTAGAAAACTTCTTGCGGATTGCGTATAAATATCTGTGCCTTGCGTTAATTGCAAGGTTGCGAATGTATGACGGAAACAATGAAAAGTAATGTGCTTGTCTATTTTGGCTTTTTTTATCCATTCCTCGATAATGTTATTGCAAAATTGCGAATTGTGTACACCCTCAAAAACGCTGTCATTCTTGGTTTTTTGTTCTCGCAAAGTTCCAACGCCTCTAATGAAATCGGCTTATAAACAGGTGCGTTTGACAAATTAATTTTGGCTAAAGCCGATTCGTCCTGCATACTTTATCCATTGTCTATAGCTAACGGATGCAAGATGCGTAATGAACAGCTTTAGCCAAAATCATTACTGATGTTACGCACCGCGATATATCTCAGACCAAATCCTGATGGATTGAGACCAAATTGCTACGTAACATCAGATCATTATTCTATTTTCCAAAGATGTTTACAGAATACACTGCTCTGTCGTAACAAGTTCTTTGCTCAATTTCATTGCACAAAAGTGCGGACCGCACATTGTGCAATGGTCGCTTGCGTCGTTCAGATTGCCGATACGGTAATATTCGAGCGCTTTTTCGGGGTCGAGTGACAGGTTAAACTGGTCTTTCCACCTGAAATCGAACCGAGCCTTGCTTAATGCGTTATCGCGCACGCTTGCTGCCGGATGTCCTTTAGCCAAATCGGCTGCGTGCGCTGCAATTTTGTAAGCAACCACGCCCGCACGCACATCTTCCTTGTCCGGCAGTCCAAGATGCTCCTTTGGCGTAACGTAGCATATCATTGCCGTTCCGTACCACGCAATCTGTGCCGCGCCAATCGCCGACGTAATGTGGTCGTATCCGGGCGCAATGTCAGTTACCAGCGGACCCAGCGTATAGAACGGCGCGCCATGGCAATGCCGTAGCTGTTCGTCCATATTCGCCCTGATTTTGTGCATAGGCACATGACCCGGACCTTCAATCAACACCTGAACATGATGCTCCCACGCTTTTCGGGTAAGTTCGCCCAGCACATAGAGTTCTGCTAATTGCGCTGCATCGTTGGCGTCGGCAGTTGAACCCGGTCGCAACCCGTCGCCAAGCGATACCGCCACGTCGTACTGGCTTAGTATCCTGCAAATGTCTTCAAAGTGCGTGTAAAAGAAGTTTTCCTTGTTGTGAATCTTCATCCAGTTGGCGATAATTGAGCCTCCCCGCGACACAATTCCCGTAACCCGCCGGGCAGCCATCGGCAGGTGCGCTTTCAGCAATCCTGCATGGATGGTAAAATAATCAACACCCTGCTCGCACTGTTCTACAAGCGTGTCGCGATATATATCCCAGCTCAAATTGGCTATATTGCCGTTCACTTTTTCGAGCGCCTGATAGAGCGGCACCGTTCCCACTGGTACCGGTGTGTTACGTATAATCCATTCGCGCGTTTCGTGTATGTGTTTTCCTGTCGAAAGGTCCATCAGCGTATCTCCGCCCCATTTGCAGCTTTGTATGGCTTTCTCCACCTCTTCATCAATACCCGATGACAGCGATGAGTTTCCGATGTTCGTGTTTATCTTCACCAGAAAACCTGCGCCGATAATCATTGGCTCGGCTTCGGGGTGATTGATATTTGCAGGTATCACCGCTTTTCCGGCTGCAACTTCCTGCCGCACAAATTCGGGCGTAATGTGTGTTGTTATGCCCAACTCTTCAGCCAGCTGGTTCTCACGGATGGCAACATATTCCATCTCCTGCGTAATAACGCCCTGTTGGGCATAATACATTTGCGAGACTCGCTTTCCTTCCTGCGCCCGTCGCGGCATATTCCTTACGGGAAAACGTATTGCATCAAGGCTCGAATCTTCAAGCCGCTCATTTCCATACTGCGACGAAAATGCCCGAAGCTGTTCAGAATCGTTTCGTGCCGTTATCCACGGCTCGCGAATACGTTGCAATCCCTTTCGGATGTCAGTATCAACCGCCGGGTCGGAATAATGTCCGCTCGTATCGTACAGCGCCACCGGTTTATTGTGTTCAACAATGCGCTGCCTGTCAACAATGTTAACAGTATCGGTAAGTAACACGCGGCGCATTCCTACGCGAATGTTGTGCAATCGTCCCTCAACGTATATTTTTTCAGATGAAGGATATGAAATTAAATTTGACATGCTATTTGGTTCTTAAAATAATCTGCTTTGAATGTCCAATGAGGGGCGCAAAATTATGAATTTATTGTTGGATAACAATTCAGCAACGTACTTTTTATCTTTCACGAAATCATCGTATTTGACATCGGGCGGTGTTACAGCTTGCTTTCATTGCAAAACAAAATCCCTGTCAACTTCTCAAAAGTTTGACGGGGATTATCGCTCACAACTGTTTATGACTGTTATTTACATAGCACATGTTTGAGATGAATCTTATTACACCCTAACGGGAACAACTTTCCTTAAACTACAAAAGCCCCGCGATTGGGGCTTTTGTGTTACAATCGTCAAGCGTTTACGCCTCACCTGTTTTTTTGCACTACTTCCGCCGCACACGTCGTGAATTCGGCGCATGGCAAAATAGAGCGTCAGAAATTTCTCATCCGTTACAAAGCCGTCCACCAGCGTATTCAGCAGCTTCATTTAGGCACGCATATAACTAATCCATAATAAAATGTCACAATAAATAAGTTTCTATCGTCCGAAGCATAACGAAGAATTTGGTGTTTTTAGAGGTTCCCTTTACAAAATTATCAAGATTGATTTTGTACTTTTAATCTTGACAATCTTATTAGAGTCGTGGTTCAAGACATTTTTTTGTAGAAACGGATAATTATCCGTTTCTACGATTTCATTGCCTATACAGTCGAAACCTCTCTTTTATAATTATTCAACAGATGCTTAAATTACTTTCAGCTCTTTTCCGATTTTTATGAAAGCATCCACCGCTTTGTCGAGATGCGCCCGTTCGTGGGCGGCGGAAATCTGAATACGGATGCGAGCCTGCCCTTTCGGAACAACGGGATAGTAGAAGCCTGTAACATAGATTCCTTCGTCGAGCAGTCGGAAAGCAAAATCTTGCGACAGTTTGGCGTCGAAAAGCATCAGTGCAATAATTGCCGAGTTCGTTGGCTTAATGGTAAAGCCTGCCTTTTCGATTTTCGATTTAAAATATTCGACATTCGAGATAACCTTATCGCGAAGGGCAGTACTTTCGCCCAGCATCTCGAACACTTCGAGCGCTGCGCCTACAATGGCGGGCGCCAGCGAGTTGCTGAACAGATACGGACGCGAGCGCTGACGAAGCATTTCGATGATTTCGCGTTTTCCAGTTGTGTAGCCGCCCAATGCACCTCCGAGCGCTTTTCCAAGCGTTCCTGTAAGAATATCAACACGCGACATCACGTTGTGATATTCGGGAGTTCCGCGCCCTGTGTCACCAATAAAACCCGAAGCGTGGCTGTCGTCAACCATTACCAGCGCATCGTATTTTTCGGCTAAATCGCAAATTTTGTTGAGAGGTGCAATGTCGCCGTCCATCGAAAACACGCCATCGGTAACAACAATGCGGAAACGCTGTACCTGTGCCGCTTTCAACTGCTGTTCGAGATCGCTCATGTCGGCATGTTTGTAGCGATAGCGCTCGGCTTTGCACAAACGGACGCCGTCGATAATACTGGCGTGATTCAGTTCGTCTGAAATAATAGCGTCCTGCTCGCCAAACAGCGGCTCAAAAACTCCGCCGTTGGCGTCGAAACAGGCAGCGTAAAGAATGGTGTCTTCCGTTCCGAAGAAGCGGGCAATTTTTGCTTCCAATTCTTTGTGAATATCCTGTGTGCCACAAATAAAGCGCACCGACGACATTCCGTAGCCGTGTGTTTCCAATGCGCGGGCAGCCGCATTAATTACTCGCGGATGGTCAGAAAGTCCAAGATAATTATTGGCGCAGAAATTCACCACCTTTTTGCCGCCTTTTACTTCTATTTCGGCATTTTGAGGCGTAACAATAATGCGTTCGTTTTTAAAAAGTCCCGACTCTTTAATCGTATCAAGCTCCTGTTGGAGATACGTTTGAAATTTTCCGTACATAATTCAGTTATTTTAGTTCAGTTGATGTTATTTTTTCCGGCAAAGGTAAAACAAACTAACGATACATAGGCAATGATGTACGACATAATTTGAATATTTCTTGAAATAAAATTGCAATCAGTGGAAAATATCCAAAATCGTTTGGAAAGGAATATTTACTCATACAAAATGTGATATAACCAAAAAATGGCACAATTTGATAAAACAAGTCAAGCCATTTTTTGATACGATGATATTACTGTTTAGTTAATAAATATGATTAAAACCGGCAAACAGTTTTGCTTACCGGTTTTTATAGATGCCTTCGAAACGGGGTGTAAAAACTACTCTACCATTTCAATCATCTTGAACGGAATGTTGATAATCGACTGATAATCTTCACCCGCTTCAAACATGTCTTCATCATCTTCTTCGTAATACCAGTTTATCTCTACCTTATTCCCTTTCTTGTGTGTCAGTTCCAGTTTTTTAAAAATATCAAGAATACACTTTGACGAACTTGTGTTGAAATATTCCAACTGAACATTTACGCTTGTTAACTCAAGAGGTGAATTTCCATACTTATCGAGCCATTCGATTAATGGCTTGTAAAACTCAACTGAATTTTCGGGAATCGAACGTCCCTTAATCTCAATAACTCCATTTCCACCATCAAGCCTGACATAAGGTGTCTTAGGGCTTCCTTCGCGAATTATTGTTTCCATACTTGGCATTTATTATTGTTTTTCTTAACTTATATATACATCTAATGCAAAAAATACAAACTCATCGGTTACAGGATAAATGTTATACTCCATTTTATTTCCGGTTTTCCGAGCAATATCAAGGATTCCCAATCCACCGCCGCCTTTAGGCGAGAATCCTCCTTTGCCTAAAATTTCACGATACAGCATCTTTATTTCCTCTTCGGAGAGCGAGTTTACCTGATCTATTCTGTCTTTAATGTTCCCAATCTTATCAAGATGCACAAAATTACCCGTCGATATGCGATATGGCGAATTTTGCTCGCACACCAATACTATGGCTCCAAAAGTATCGGACAGTTCCATATTACTGTTTACAGGAATATTGTCGGCATGATGGAAAAGATTCTGAATACTCTCTACAAAAACGCTGAATACTTTTCTTCGTATCTTATTGTCGGCATCGGCGAGATTCAGATTTTTTTCGATAGTATCCAGAGCCTTAATAACGACTACTTGCGAAATGCTCCCTCTATATTTATAGAGAACATCTCCTTCGCTTTTCTTCAAATACCATTTATCAAGGTCGAACCTCATACCGTAAATTTTTATGTCGCAAAGATAAAAAAATATTTTCTATTTTTGAATTATTGATTGCTGCCAATATTGAAACATTTTTTTTTCAAAAGTTTCGATGTCTATTTTTTTTGTTCATTATCAGAAACAAAGGATAGGCAAAAATGTTTGCTGCGAGTGAAATAAAAAAACAAAATTTATTCGCAACGAGTAATAATTTGCGTAATACAGCCTATATGATTCAATTTTGAGAAGAACATTTTCACGAAAAATTTCGACTTATTCCTATCTCTCCTCCGTCAGCACATCATTATATCTCTCCTTATCTTCCACCAATTCAAGAGCGTTCACAACAATGGGAGTTGATTGATTTACGATGCGGAAATATTCGTTAGCGCTCCAAAGTTGCCGCGCAATATAGGCTTTTATCTGTATTTTTATAAATGGCTCCGACACGGCAATCAGCTCAGCAATAGTATTGATGCCCTGATTGCGAGCTTCGGCAATCAGCGCCTCAAAAATTTCGCTGTCGGCATTAAATCCTGCGCTGTAAGCATCAAAATCGGGATAAAGCGTTTGCAAAATTTCACGGTTTTCGTCCATATAATGCGCCATAAACAGGTTAAACGTACCCTGTGAAAAAAGTTCCCTGTAAAAAGGGGTTATCATCGACGTATCAAGCGGCACAAAAACATCGGGCATAATGCCACCACCGCCATACACAGAGCGATTGTGTTTGAGAGTTTTAAACATGAGGTCTTCGCGCAGATGAATACTGTCGCGGTTCATTAGTTCGCCGTGCGAAAGACGGTTCGCTATCTCCTCGCGATACTGTTTTTCGCCTTCGCTGTACGGTTTTTGAATACATCGCCCCGAAGGCGTATAATATTTTGCGATGGAGAGGCGGATTTCCGATTCGTCATTTAACTTGAATATACGTTGTACCAAGCCTTTGCCGTAACTTCGCCGCCCCATCACAATGCCCCTGTCCCAATCCTGAATAGCGCCCGACACAATTTCGCTTGCCGACGCCGAGCTTTCGTCAATCAGCAGCAGCAGCCGTCTGTTTTCCCACAGCCCGCCGCGTTTCGAATTAAATTCCTTTCGTGCCGATGCATTGCCCTGCGTATAAAGCATCAGTTTACCGCCATCAAGCAGTTCGTCGGCTATATCAAGCACGGCAGTGAGGTACCCGCCTCCGTTTCCACGCAGGTCAATAATAAGATTTTGCGGATTGTTCCCTGTCAGTTTCTCCAGATTTTCGTGGAACTCATTATATGTATTAATGGCAAAGCGGCTAATTTTGATGTAAGCTGTTTTGTCCGAAAGCATGTAAGCCGCATCAATGCTGTTAATCGGAATTTTATTGCGCGTAACGCGAAACTCGTGCGCACGGCTGTTACCTTTTCGGTGAATGGTTAAATTTACAACAGTTCCCTTTTCGCCTCTTAGACGCTTAAATACGTCAGAGTTTTTGATTCCTATTCCCGCCATGTTTTCGCCATTGATAGCAACAATGCGGTCGCCGCTCACAATTCCAATCTTTTCGGACGGACCGCCGCCAATTGCATTTACAACAGTAAGCGTGTCGTTAAGAATGATAAACTCAACGCCTATCCCTTCAAAATTACCGTTGAGTTGCTCATTTGCCGCTTTTACATCTTCGGCAGGAATAAAAACAGAGTGTGGGTCAAGCATCTTGAGCATACTTACGATTGCTTCGCACGAAAGCGCCTGTTTGTTTACCGTATCAACATAAAAAGTATTGATTAGCTGCCACGCAAGTTGCAGGTTGCGCAAATTTTCGTCGCTCTTTTGTGCTTGCATCGGTACGCACAAAAGAACAAGCAATATAACAGTAATTTGTTTCATCCGTAACATATTTATAACATTCGGCAAAAGTAATTTATTACGGCGAAAAAGCAAACTTGTCTTAACTAATTTATACTGTTTATACACTATCGGCAAGTTATAAAAAGATGGATTAATGGAACACATCAGTCCAAAATAACGCCAAAATATTCGGAGTGTTGTTAAAATGAATTTGTCTTTCATTTTAGCAGAAAAATGTCAAATTAAAGAGTAACACTACTTTATTGATTAATGTAACAAGCGGAATACATTCCGCATACAACATATAAAGCATTAACAATCAGCAAACTTATTTCAAGTATATAAACTGTAATCTTTATTTATTTCGCTAAGATGTCGAAATAAATAAAGATAGTTATCTGAAAAAAACATGCATCGAATTAAGAAAAAATATGTAGTTTCGTAGCCAAATTATTTGAGTAATTGCAACACAAACTGTATTAACACACACATTTGCAAAATTGTTGTCGCTATAATCTGATTTTAATAACTCAAAATAATACGAACATGAAACAAAGAATCATTTTTATTGCAGCGCTGTTTTTAACAGCTTTTGGAAGCATTGATGCACAGCCTGTAAGCATCAATGCAAACATGCGAAACAGGCTGGAGCCCATGAAACCTGTATGGGCTTGGTTCGGGTACGACGAACCCAACTATACCTACATGAAAGACGGGGTAAAGTTGCTGAGCGAACTCCAGAAGATGAGCTACACGCCGGTTTTTATCCGAACGCACAATCTACTCACAAGCGGAGACGGAATAGCCGCTCTGAAATGGGGCTCTACAAACGCTTACACCGAAGACAGTGAAGGGAAACCTGTCTATAACTGGACAATCGTCGATAAAATTCTGGACACATACGTCTATCTCGGAATGAAACCGCTTGTAGAAATCGGATTTATGCCCGAAGCGCTCTCATCGAAACCTGTTCCGTACCGGCATGACTGGACGCCAGATAAACTTCCAAACGAAATATTTCTCGGCTGGACGCATCCGCCCAAAGATTACAACAAGTGGCGCGAACTTGTTTACCAATGGGTGAAACACAGCGTTGAACGGTACGGCAAGCGCGAAGTAGAATCATGGTACTGGGAAGTATGGAATGAGCCTGACATTGCTTACTGGTCGGGCACGTTTGAGGAATATTGCAAACTGTACGACTATGCTGCTGACGGGCTCAAAAAGGCGCTTCCGGAGGCGCGAATCGGCGGTCCGCACACCACCGACCCTAACAATCAAAGCGCCAACGAATTTCTGCACAAATTTCTCACACACGTTACCGAAGGTACGAATTATGCAACCGGACAAAAAGGCTCGCCCATCGACTATATCGGGTTTCATGCAAAGGGTTCGCCGCGCGTTATCGATGGGCATGTACGAATGAATATCGGCGCACAGTTGCGCAACGTGTCCAAAGGTTTTGAGGCGGTAGCCGATTTCCCCACACTGAAACATCTCCCTGTTGTTATTGGCGAATGCGACCCCGAAGGATGCGCCGCCTGTTCCGAAGATTATCATCCGCAGAACGCCTACCGCAACGGAACCATGTATTCGAGCTACACGGCGGCTGCTTACGCCCGAATGTATGAGCTTTCGCGAAAATGGGACGTTAACTTTCTCGGCGCAGTTTCGTGGTCGTTTGAATTTGAAGACCAGAAATGGTTTGCCGGTTTTCGCGACCTTTCCACCAATGGTGTAAACAAGCCTGTGCTCAACGTCTTCCGCATGTTTGGCATGATGAAAGGCGAACTGGCTGAAACGACTTCTTCAACACCGCTTTCGGCAGACGAATTGATGCAACACGGCGTTCGCCAAGCAGCCGACATTAATGCGCTGTCAAGCATCAGTAATGATGAACGAACAGCCGCAGTAATGGTCTGGAACTATCACGACGAAGATCTGCCTGCCCCGCCCGCGCAAGTTTCTTTGAATATCAAAGGGCTGTATGATATTCCGGCGCGAAAAGTATTGCTGACGCATTATAGAATCGACGACCGATTCAGCAACTCGTATGAGGTATGGAAGTTGATGGGAAAACCGCAGAATCCGACTGAAGAACAAATCAAAATTCTGGAACAGAGCGGTCAGCTGCAAATGTACACTTCGCCTGAATATGTGGATGTAAGAAACGCAGAAGTGAAAATTGAGTTTGAACTTTCGCGACAGGGCGTGTCGCTCATTAAACTCGACTGGTAACGGAGTGGTTATATAAAGCGAGTCTATAGCAGGAAATTATTTTCATACTTTGGGTTATTCAACAATCCGTTGGCTAAAGTTGATGGCAATACTACCTCTTATGAAGAGGATAAGAAAACGTTTCATTGTCGTTGGCTAAAGCCAACGGTATGGAAGATGAAAACTGAAACAACACCTGATTCGCATAAATTACAAATAATGATTGCACAAGCCTTAACAGGGCTATGGATGTAAAGCAAGCTGTAATTAGTGTGATTATTTTTTAGAAACTATATATTAATGTACTTAATGATTGTAATACGTATCGCAAAAACAATATTGCTGCTAATCGGATTTTTTACCGTCTGCCCGCTTTCATCGCAAAAAGTAACATTAACATTCGTGGGCGATGTGATGGGACATTCGCCGCAAATTAATTCTGCCCGCCGCGATTCGGGCAGATACGATTACAGCGAGTGTTTCCGATTGATAGAGCCTTATTTTATGTCGTCCGAAATTGCCGTAGCCAATCTTGAGGTAACGCTGGCAGGAACGCCCTACACCGGTTATCCCACGTTCAGTTCGCCCGACGAGCTTGTTGTTGCCCTGAAAAACGCCGGCGTTAATTTTCTGGTAACTGCCAACAACCATTCGTGCGACAGACGCAAAAAAGGCGTTGACCGAACCATTGAAATAATTGACGACCTATACTTTTCGCATACGGGCACATTTAGCGACAGCGCCGACATGACAGGAAAGCACCCGTTGCTGCTTTCGGTTTACGGCATCCGGCTTGCCTTTTTGAACTACACTTACGGAACTAACGGCATCCCCGTTACAAAGCCCAACATCGTCAACCATATCGACACCGTTGCCATGAGCTGCGACATTCAAATGGCAAAAGAGATGAACGCCGACAAGATAATTGTTTGCATCCACTGGGGCGACGAGTACAAAACCACTCCAAACAGAAGTCAGACCGGCGTGGCAGCATTCCTTCAGCGTTCGGGCGTTGATATTATTATTGGCTCGCATCCGCACGTAATTCAACCCATGCATCTTACCCAGAACGAGGACAGCACGCGGCAGATAGTTGTCTATTCGCTCGGAAATTTTATCTCCAACCAGAGAAATCCCTACACCGACGGTGGTGCAATGATACGAATTGAACTCTCGAAACAGGACAGCGTTACGGTTATCGACAATGCTGAATATTTGCTGACATGGGTTCACATCCCCGTTGTTGATGGGCGAAAACATTACATGGTGCTTCCAGCTTCCGTTTATGATAAAAAAGGCGTTCCCGGACACGTTCCGCAGGGTTATTCGGGCATGTTCAAATATCTGCAACTCGCCCGCCAAGTAATGAAGAACAATACTGGTATTTTTGAAATAGAGGAAGAGTGGGATCTGTGAATAAATGGAGTATCTGTTCTTTATATTTAGTATAACAGTTTCATTCAATTACACAGTGTCATCTCGAAAATCCTGTTCAAATTGCGATTCGGACAGGAACAGAAAATTTTCCACCCGTTTTATTGACCCCGTTATTACCGTTGAATATAAAGGCATACGGTAACAACGGGGTCGTCCATTTCGCAACGACAGGGTCGCTACAATCGCAACGACGGGGTCGCTACAATCGCAAGGACGGGGTCGTTGCAATCGCAAGGACAGGGTCGTTACAATCGCAAGGACGGGGTCGTTACAATCGCAAGGACGGGGTCGTTACAATCGCAAGGACGGGGTCGTTGCAATCGCAAGGACGGGGTCGTTGCGAAAACAAGGACGGGGTCGTTGCGAAAACAAGGACGGGGTCGTTGCGAAAACAAGGACGGGGTCAATTATAGACACTCCACAAGTAGATGACACAATACACAAATTACACCTTGATATTCTGATTATTGATGCCGTTGTATGCCTGCTTCTTAGCAAGTGGCGAGGCATACATAAGCGTTGCCTTGCGCAGCATGTTTTTCAAATCTTCCGACTCGCTGAAGCGGACGTTGATTGTGCTGATTTTGAATACTTAATGCCCCCCTTTATTTTTCTGCTAATTCCCCACTCCCCATTCTCCTATTTTAAAGTTTTTGCAATATTTATGAATTAATATCGGCAAATATACCCTATATTTGGCATCCATTTTACGTTCAATTTTGTTTAATCCATATTTGTTTTTATACAACATTGATTATGACATACAGTGAAGCCATCACGTTTCTGTTCGAGCAACTGCCAATGTTTCAGCGGACAGGAGTTGCTGCCTACAAAAACAATCTCAACAATACCATTCTGTTAGACGAATGGTTGAAACATCCGCACCTGCGTTTTAAAACCATCCACGTTGCCGGAACAAACGGAAAAGGCTCGGTTTCGCACATCTTAGCTTCCATTTTTCAGGAGGCGGGTTACAAAACAGGGCTTTATACTTCGCCCCATTTGCTCGATTTTCGCGAAAGAATTAAAGTAAACGGCGAAATGATTTCGCAGGACGCTGTAACCTCGTTTGTTGTCCAAAACAGAGAAATAATCGAAAAAATATCGCCGTCGTTTTTCGAAATGACAGTCGGAATGGCTTTCGATTATTTTGCAAAAACAAGCGTTGATGTTGCCATTATCGAAACCGGTTTGGGCGGACGGCTCGACTCGACCAACATTATTTCGCCCGAATTAAGTATTATCACCAATATCGGATTCGACCACACGGCGCTGCTCGGCAATTCGTTGAAAGCGATAGCCAGCGAAAAAGCGGGAATTATCAAGCAAAACACGCCGGTTGTGATAGGCGAATTGCAGGACGAAATATTTCCGGTTTTTTATGAAAAGGCTTATTTGATGGACGCCCCCATGTACATTGCTGACGAAGTTTTTAAAGCCACTGTAAGCGATAAAAACCTGAAATATCAGTCGTTTAATATTTATAAAAAGGAAGAGTTTTATATTGCTGCACTTCGTTTGCCGCTGTTGGGTAATTATCAGCGTAAAAATATACAAACCGTACTGAAAGCCGTTGAACGTTTGCAGGCAAGCGGGTTTAACATTCATCTTGACCATCTTCAAAAAGGTTGTGTCAACGTAATAAAAAACACAGGTTTGATGGGACGCTGGCAAATACTTTCGGAAAAACCGCTCACAATTTGCGATACAGGGCACAACGAACCCGGAATTAAAGAAGTTGTTGCTCAACTTTCAGAAATCGACTGCGAAACGCTGCACTTTGTTCTGGGTGTTGTAAACGATAAAGACTTGTCGGGCATACTGAAACTACTTCCTGCTGACGCTTCGTATTATTTTACGCGAGCCGATTTGCCACGCAGTCTTGCCGCCGAAAAACTGCACGACGAAGCATCGCAATACGGATTAAAAGGAATTATTGTGCCCAATGTAAAAAAAGCAGTAGCCGAAGCAAAAAAAAATGCAGGCGATAACGATTTGATATTCATAGGTGGAAGCACATTTATTGTTGCCGAAGCATTATTATTTTGAGAAAAAAGTTTGGAGTTAATCAAAAGTTTTCTACTTTTGCACCGTCAAAAAATGAAGGGCGCTTAGCTCAGCTGGTTCAGAGCATCTGGTTTACACCCAGAGGGTCAGCGGTTCGAATCCGTTAGCGCCCACATTTTAATCTTCATTTTAGGGCGCTTAGCTCAGCTGGTTCAGAGCATCTGGTTTACACCCAGAGGGTCAGCGGTTCGAATCCGTTAGCGCCCACAAAAATGGCGATGTTTCGGTGAAGTTAATAATCTAATTAAGTCTGTTAATCTTTTAGATTGACAGACTTTTTTGCACATCCAACTAAAACCG
>JAITVO010000146.1 GCA_031285765.1 Cytophagaceae bacterium
AGCAATTTTTGATAAATAGTTTGCTTTTACGCGATTATAAAACATGGACATCAAAACAGATCAAAAATTGGCGACTGTAATTATCTAAAATACAAAATGTTATTCGTTGCAACAAAGTCATTTGAACTTCAAAATTATTGCTAACGATGATTTAAGCACCGCTAATTATCTGTACAAAAAGTATATGAGCAGTGTGGTATCTCTGGCACAGGACATTTGTCAAAAATATATCTTTTATTTTTTTTAACTGCTGATATTTAGAGAAGTGTAATGAGTTCGGAAGATTTAGGGTAAGATGCGATTTTTCAGAAATATGAATAAACAGGAATGTTTTGAATCGTTTCTTATGTGCCATTTCATAAAAAACATGTATCTTTGCAGCATTATTAACAAAGACATCACAGAAACAATTAATGCAAACATGCTGCTGTCGGCTAAAAGAGCGTTAAATTAGCGGGAATATGTCATTACGAAATAAAATAACATGGAAATATTATACGAAGACAATCATTTGATTGCCATTAACAAAACAAACTCCGACCTTGTGCAGAGCGACAGTACGGGTGATGAGCCACTGGTTGACAAAGTAAAGGTTTATATCAAAGAAAAATACAACAAGCCGGGCGATGTGTTTCTGGGCATTGTTCACAGGCTTGACCGTCCCGTAACAGGTGTGGTGCTTTTTGCGCGGACAAGCAAAACGCTAGTGCGGATGAACAAAATGTTTCAGGACAAGGAGGTAAAAAAAACGTACTGGGCAATTGTAAAGCAACTTCCCGCGGACGACGAGGCAGTTTTGCGCCATTTTTTGCTGAAAGACAGCGCTAAAAATAAGTCGCATGCTCACAACTCAATGAGAAAGGGAGCAAAAGAGGCGGTTTTGTCGTATCGACTAATATCGAGTGCTGCCCGATATTATTTGCTTGAAGTGGATTTGCAAACGGGGCGGCATCATCAGATACGCTGTCAGCTAGCAAAGATAGGTTCGCCCATCCGTGGCGACCTGAAATACGGTTTTGCCCGTTCAAATCCCAACGGCGGAATATCGCTTCATGCGCGGAAACTCGAATTTATCCATCCCGTAAGGCAAGAGCCGATTGTTATTACAGCACCGCTGCCAAAGGACGATAATCTGTGGAAAGAATTTGAAAATGTAAAAGATTAGTCATTTTCGGAAAATTGGATTGATTATTTTAGCCAAAAACAATTTGACGGATGACCATTCTTTTATATTTCCTAAAAATATCTAATCATTTTTTAATTCAAAACAGCTTCTAAAAACGCACTATGTAATGCTGCTTTTGCAGTTCTTTCTTGAAAAAGACGATCCCCAAACGGAAAATATCAATAGAAACAGTAACGGAGGTGTGGGCGATTATTTCGTTCCACGCCTCTTCCATTCCTGCCGACCAGTGAATGTCGTCAAATATAAATACTGTATCGTTGTGTACATGGCGAAGGCATTCGCTGAAATAGGCAAGCGTAGGTTTTTTGCGGTGGTCGCCGTCGAAAAACACAAAGTCGAGCGACGGGAGCTGTTTAATGGCTTCAGGCAATTGTTCTACGAATTTTCCTGTGAGCAATTCAACATTCACGAGATTAAAAAAACGGAATGTGTTTTGCGCCAAAGTCGCTCTGTTGGGGCAGCCTTCGATGGTTACAACTTTTGTCGCTCGTTTGGGCAAGGCAAGATACGATGTGCTGACGCCCGCCGAAGTTCCAAGTTCTAAAATTCCGTCGGGACTGAATTGATTAACCATTCGAAACAACAGTTCTCCATATTTTTCGGGGATGCCACCATGTGCAACAATATCACCCACTTTTCGTTTGTTCGAATTGGTAAGCGTAGAGCCCGCTCCGAAATCGGAAACTTCAATCAGGTTGCTGTTTCCGGTTAGCGCTTTTCGCCACGAGCGTATTTTCGCAAAACTGTAATAGTCGTATTTTTCGCACATTAGGTTGGCAACAAGGTCGAATACAAACGGTGAATGAATCCCGAAACCTTTTCGATGGCGCGAGATTACTAAATAACCGAGGTATTTTTTTGTTTGAAACCAATTCATGTTACTGATAATTTTCCGAACAAAATCATTTCATCAATTCCACCTCAATGGCTTTAATCTGGCTTTTCAGTTCCTTGTCGGTTTCGAGCAGATTGGTAATGGTTTTGCAGGCATGCAAAACGGTTGCATGGTCTTTTTTACCAATAATTGTACCGATAGTCGATAACGAGGAGCTGGTAAGATTCTTTGAAAAATACATTGCAATCTGACGCGCCTGCACAATTTCGCGTTTTCGCGATTTTGACAGCAAAATGTCGGGTTCCAAGCCGAAATAACTGCACACCGTTTTCTGAATGTAGCCCACCGAAATTTCGCGATGCGTTTCCTTTATCAATTTGCTGACAATATTTTCAGCTGTTTTCAGCGTGATTTCCGATTTGTTGAGCGTTGATAATGCCAAAAGCGAAATCAGCGCGCTTTCGAGTTCCCTGATATTGTGTTTAATGCTGGTTGCAAGGTAATGAACAACTTCATCGGGAACAATAATGCCGTCCTTTTTCATTTTATGTTTGAGAATTTTAACTTTTGTTTCATAGTCAGGCATATTCAATTCAACGGGCAATCCCCATTTAAAGCGCGACAAAAGCCGCTCTTCCATTCCCTGCAATTCAGCAGGAGGCTGGTCTGAGGTCAATACCAACTGTTTTTTTCGCTGATGCAAATCGTTAAAAATATGAAAGAATGTATTCTGCGTTCCTTTTTTACCCGCAAACTCCTGAATATCGTCAATAATCAGAACATCCATCATTTGATAAAAATTCAGAAAATCGTTTCTTGTATTTGCTATCGACGCTTCCGAAAACTGTGTGGCAAAAGTGTTGGCAGTAACGTAAAGCACATTTTTTTCGGGATATTTCTTTTTGGCTTCAACTCCGATTGCTTGCGCAAGATGTGTTTTTCCAAGTCCTGAATTTCCGAAAACAAACAGTGGATTAAAAGCGGTTTCGCCCGGTTTTTCGGCAATTTGCAGCCCAACCGCACGGGCAAGGTGGTTACATTCGCCCTCAACAAAATTCTCGAAAGTATAATCGGGATTCAGTTGAGGGGTAACATTTATTTTTTTGTTCGGCGTTTTACCAAACTGAGGATGTTTTTCGCTAACAGCGGACTTGTTGCCGGTGCCCAAATTCATTGTATAAGGCTTGGGCGTAGCCGTTTTGTCCATAATAACGCTGTATTCGAGCTTTGCCGCAGGTCCGATATTTTCTCTTAATCCGCGACTTACAAGATCGATAAAGCGTTCTTCAATCATTTCGTAAAAGAAAAGACTCGGCACCTGAATCGTTAAAACGGAACCTGCCAGTTTTAAAGGTACAATTGGTTCAAACCACGTTTGAAACGTAACCTTATCCAACGACATCTCAAATGTTTCAAGGCATTTTTCCCATACTTTCTGATATTTCGGTTCCATTTTGTTATTGTATTTTTCAATTACTGATTAACGTTACGCTTCTCTTTACTTTATTACCAACGATACTGCCGATTCCAACCAGCCTGATCAATTTTCTTCTTCATTTACCTGCCAAACAAACTGAGATGGATTTAATTTTCAACTCACAACCCTTTTCAGAGTATTTCCTGTACTAATTTTTTTGCTTTCGCGGATGCTGGAGTTGTAATATGACATATTATGTTAATCATATCCGATTTTTCCGCACACAAAGATTGCAAAAAGAAAGGGAAAAAAAAAGTAGTAAAAACTTGAATATTTCAAATTTTACTTAGAGTCTTAGTTTTCAAATCCGTTTAGATAATGCTATATAAATACCTTATTTACACAAATATAACATTGCGTGAAGACTTTGGATTATACTCTCCAAACAATTGTTTTGGAACAAGTTGCCTGCTCATGATGAAAAAAAATCCTATTTTTTTTTTTTGATTAATTTAATTTCGCAAACTGTATTTTGATAATTTGCACATTTATTAAATTGTGGCTGTATTGAATTATGCTTCTTATACAACCGATTTTTAGTCCGTAAGGACTTAACTGATTTTGACAATGCAAATCATTTGTTCATGAATCACTGATGTTACGCAATTTCGAGTTTATGATTGTCTAACTTATGTTACGCACAGGCTTTTCAAGGCTCTTAAAAAAGCATACTGCGTAACAAGATCAATAATGTAATAATCGCCCCGTAAAAGGAAAATTTATGTCCTTATTATAGTATTGCATTGACATTTTTGAAATATAAACTTGTACGAAAAATTAACTGTTACTTATATAGGCTTTTACACTTGCCTGAAGTTTCTATCTTTTTTTGTGAGGACAAAAACAATGGTAAAAACAAAACTATTTTTGGTAGTACATAAATCTTTTAATATATTTGCTTGTTCATTTGACAGGGTAAAACACGTGAGATGCCTGTTAAATCGCACTATTAATAACATCACAGGTTTGTGAATTATGACAAGTCAAGTTGATTTGAGTCAATATCTGAAGCAGCATTTTGGATTTGACATATTCAAAAGAAGTCAGGAAGATATTATTAAAAATGTATTGGCAAAAAACGATACATTTGTTTTAATGCCTACCGGTGGAGGCAAGTCCCTCTGCTATCA
>JAITVO010000253.1 GCA_031285765.1 Cytophagaceae bacterium
CCCTAAGGTAAAGTAAGCAGGAGGCAAAGCTGACTCTTCTCCATCTAGTGCTGGTGTTCAGAATGTGTAGAGGTTCACTACCACTTCTCCATATGCCTTCATGGTATGGTGCTTAATTAAGAACATGGAAAAACTGTATTTTTACCAGACATGCGCGTGTGGAAATGGCTTTACGAGAATCCCGACGCCGACGAAGCCACATTGAAACAAACCGTTATCCGCCTGTCCCATGAAATATGGAACGACTATTACGCGCCCGTATTTGGCAAAACCGACGAGCCCATTCTGGCAGTTTACAGCCACATGGTGAGCTACCCGCTCTACCTTTCGGCGTATGCTTTTGGCAACATCATCGAGTTCCAGATAGAACAGCATCTGAAAAACAACAGTTTTGCCGAAACCATTGACCGTATCTACCGTTTGGGACGGCTTACGCCCAATCAGTGGATGCTGCAGTCTATAGGCACCAGCATTGATATTGACCCGATGCTGGCAGCAGGACGCGAAGCGCTGGAGGCTGTAAAATAATTGACACACGGGATTCCCAAGATTCAAGGTCTAAAGTTTAGTTTTAAACTTTGAATCCGGAACTTTCAAACTTAAACCGTATGTAGTCTTGAAAAGGTACAATCTGCATAATTGCAGGCTATCGAAGCGTTGCCTGCGGATGGTAGAAATGCGATTATACTCAAACAGAATTGATTTGCGAATAAAAGCAGCAAGGGGATTAATCCCCTTGTCAATAAATAAAACTGGAATCCACTGTTATTTGCAAACCATTTTTGTTTGAGTATAATTGTATCTTTACGCGAACACCTGCCTGTAAAGGCTGAACTTTTACATCCCATTCTGTTCAGCCTTTGCAGGCATTAAGGCTCGTATCCGAACTTTCTGCAGGCAACGCTTCGTTTACTTGCGGTTATAAAAATTCGATTTTTTATAGCAATTCAAATTTTGATATACTATCTTTCTACCAACATGATGCCCCTGTTGGGACACAGAATAGTTGTATGAAAAACATAGTATTGATACATCAAGTTGATGTAAAATCATATTAGAGTTGTCGCAATGCGCAATGTCAATATATTATTTTTGAATAACAATATTCTTTATTGATCTTACAATATCCTTTGTTTGGCTGCCAATATCTTTTATTAACACATCAACATCCTTTATTAACTTATAGCATGCAATATTGCTATAGCAATATTGCATGTTGACATGACAACATGTCATATTTGCATCGCAACAAAGCATTATAGCCTGATATAATCGTATTGTAAGCCATTACAATCGTATTGTAAGCCGTTACAATACGATTGCAGGTTGTTGCAACCATATTATTTGCGTTGCCCAACATCCCCTTGCAGCAATGCACGTCATCTATAGAGTTTACCCAAACAGTTTATTTATTTTCCAAAGAAGTTAATGAGAAATGAGGTTGTTCTTTATCAGCTGTAGAGATTGTTTTGCTCATGAAATAAGATAATAAAATATGATTATCCGCAACCTTACCCAAAAGTGGCTGCTGCATTATGGGGTTGAGACTCCTCGACTCCCGCATTCGACTCCGCTTCGCTCAGGGTTCGCTCGGAATGAGGCACGAATGTAGTCGAGGAATCTCTCCCCTTTGGGTGAAATTACGGGTAATCATTTAATAAAATGAGGGCTGATTAGTAATTCTTGTTACGCACCGGTTTTATAGCAATTCTATTTATTGTGTACTATCAAACGTTGCGTTACAGTAAAAAAACAAACAGAAATTTTGGCGTTTGTCCTGTATTTCTATTTAAAATGATGCGTAACATCGCCAAATATATTACTTTTGCACAAAATTCAAAAAAATATATTCTGTGTCAAACTATCTTGAACAGCTCAACGAAGCTCAAAAGGAGGCGGTAACCTCTATCAACGGCGCATCGCTGGTTATTGCGGGCGCTGGATCGGGAAAAACAAGGGTTTTAACTTATCGAATTGCGCATCTGCTCAATTCGGGCGTGGCGCCGTGGAATGTGCTCGCTCTTACATTTACCAACAAAGCCGCCCACGAAATGAAAGAGCGAATTGCTCGCGTAGTGGGCGAAAAAACAGCGCAATACCTGTGGATGGGGACGTTTCACTCGATATTTGCACGCATTCTGCGTCGCGAAGCCGAAGTGTTGAAGTTTCCTTCAAATTTTACCATTTACGACAACGCCGATTCCAAAAGTCTGATAAAATCCATCCTTAAAGAGATAAAGTTAGACGAAAAGACGTACAAACCAGGTGCGGTACTGTCGCGTAT
Organism: Cytophagaceae bacterium; assembly: GCA_031285765.1. GTDB lineage: Bacteria > Bacteroidota > Bacteroidia > Bacteroidales > Marinilabiliaceae > WRMI01. The sequence goes on from JAITVO010000253.1 coordinate 2,285, forward strand.
TTCAGCGGCAAAAAACGATTTGATTCTGCCTTCGGCTTACGCCAACGACCAGAATCGGCTTGTATCGGATAAAGCTGCTCGTATGCCTTTTGTTCACGACATTTACTATCGTTATATGAAGGCATGTTTTAAAGCGGGTGCGATGGATTTCGACGACTTGCTGCTCAATACCAATCTCCTTTTCAGGAATCATCCCGACATACTTGCAAAATATCGCGAACAGTTTCAGTTTATTTTGGTAGATGAGTATCAGGACACCAATTTTTCGCAGTATCTTATCATTAAAAAACTTGCCGAACTGCATCACAACGTGTGCGTGGTGGGCGACGACGCGCAAAGCATCTACAGCTTTCGTGGTGCAAAAATTGAAAACATACTCAATTTTGAGCGCGATTATCCCAACTACCAACTCTTCAAACTCGAACAGAACTATCGCTCCACGCAAAATATTGTGAACGCGGCAAACAGCATCATTGCCAAAAACAAGGGGCAGATACGCAAAACTGTTTTTTCGGAAAACTACGAAGGCGAAAAGATAAAGGTGTTGCAGGCGTACTCCGACAGCGAGGAGGGCTACATCGTGGCAAATGACATCAACGCAATACGGCGCGAATATCCCGACTCGTTCAACGATTTTGCCATCCTGTACCGTACCAACGCGCAGTCGCGTATTTTCGAAGAAGCGCTTCGGCGGCACACCATTCCCTACAAAATTTACGGCGGCTTGTCGTTTTATCAGCGCAAAGAGATAAAAGACGTGCTGGCGTATTTCCGAATGGTCATCAATCCCAACGACGGCGAAGCATTAAAGCGAATTATTAACTATCCCGCACGTGGAATTGGCGAAACCACGATTGGCAAACTCGAAGCACTGGTATCGCAGCACGACACTACGATTTGGAACATACTTATAAATCCTGCGCTCGCAACGGTGGGATTCAACAGCAGCACGCTCAAAAAACTGAACAGCTTTACAACATTGATTTCGGATTTTGCGCGACTGTCGGTAAACAGCGATGCTTACACGCTTGCCGTCGAAATCATCGCGAAAAGCGGTATTCCCAAGGAGTTTCACCAGGACAAGACGCCCGAAAACCAGTCGCGTCTCGAAAACATTGACGAACTCCTGAACGCCATCAAAGATTTTACCGACAAAAGAACCGAGTCGGGCGGCGAATCTTCGATGGCACATTTCCTCGAAGACGTTTCGCTGCTAACCGACCAAGACGGCGACAAAGACGTGAATGCCGACGCCGTAAAACTGATGACCATTCATGCGGCAAAGGGGCTGGAGTTTAAAACGGTTTACATAGTCGGCGTTGAAGAAAATCTGTTTCCATCGCCCATGGCACTTGATTCGGAGCAGGGAACGGAAGAAGAACGCCGTCTGTTTTACGTTGCCATTACCAGAGCGAAGGAGCGGGCAATTCTTTCGTATGCCAAAACCCGTTATCGCTACGGCGAAATGACCTTTGCCAAACCGAGCCGTTTTGTAAGCGAAATCGACCGTCAGTATTTAGACTTGAGCGCCGCCGCCACGCAAATGCAGAAAACCGATGGTTTCACATCATTCTCGAAAGAGCGAAAAGATTTTTCGGATGCTTTTGCGAAAACGCAAAAAGCGCCTGTTAAATTCAATTTCGATGAACCCGCAAACCCACCCAAACATTTCGCAGGAGGCGACTTCCGTGCAGGCATGAAAGTGATACACGACCGCTTTGGCGAAGGTGTAATCTTAGAAATCGAAGGGATTGGATATGACACAAAGGCTACCATTCAGTTTAAAAAAGCAGGAACAAAACGACTGCTGCTCAAATTTGCAAAATTGAAGATTGAGAGGTGATGTTGCACAAGACTTATAAAGTCATATAAGAAACTGAGGACTTCAAAGTTCGATACCAAATTTTAACGCTCGCTATACAGCCCCGCATGAACGATGGTTTATTAACCGTAGATATTACTCTACAGTTAATAAACCGTTTTATCCTTACGGACTTGTAAATACATTCTACAGGAAACCTCTAAAAACTCAAAGTTCGAGGCTTGCGAGGCGATAAAAGCGCAGTTTACATGAACGTAAATGAGCATTTTATCGTCCGAAGCATAACGAAGAAAGTGGAGTTTTTAGAGGTTCCC
>JAITVO010000002.1 GCA_031285765.1 Cytophagaceae bacterium
ACAGTCTCATTTGAACCGCAAAAGTAAATTCAAGTCCGTTGACTCACAATTCGATCGCAACAAATTTAATATCAATTATTTCAAAGAGCCATTATCTGTTTTTAGTGGACACTAATGAACAAGTTTATCATGTTTAAAAGAAGTTTTTATTTAGTAGCTGCCATACTGGTGGCATGTATGTTTTTGTTTGGCTGCGACAAAACCGGCGAACCCGGCAGTGGCGAAAGTAACGGCAGTGTTACCCTCACTCCCGAAAAAATTGCAGCAACCGTTGCTGCAATTGGCGACAAAGTGGACGAGGTGCGCCTTGTTGTTTCGGAAGAAACCACAGTAACGCTGGCTAAGGCAGAGTTTAAAAACAACAGTTTTTCCCTGCCGTTTCCCGACAACGAACCTTCGGCGCATCTCATTCCCATAAGCGAGGAGTGGGTTGTCGAAGAAGAAAAAGTAAGCGATGCTTCGGCCCGAATACTGTTTGCCAAACTTGCCGGCTACAAAGCCGGCATTGAAGCCGGCAGTTTCGAGTTCGGAAAGGACGAGCCTGCCACAGAGCTTGAGTTTATTTATGCCGACAGAGATGTTAGCATCACCGGAACAGTGATGTTGGATTACTATTACATCAGAGAAAACGATGTGCATCTGAAAAAGGGATGGAACATTATTGCCGTAACCGATGGGGGCGAAAACAGCAATGGAGCTACAATGCTTACCACCACCATCCCCGAAGGGATAACATGCACGTTTGATGCCATTGATGCCCCCGACGGCGGCGCCATTGAAACCATCACCGTGCAGGTTGAAAATGGCAACGCCTACAACTCGCAGATTGGCGAAGTGAAGACAGTTATTGCATACGACGGTGATGCAGATCCCCACTTTCAGGGCGACGGTGTTGTTGCAAGCAGCAGCTACATTAACGGCGGATTTACGATAAACCTGCCCGAACTGGAGAGCATGTATTTATTGCCAGCCACCGAAGAATTTCCGTCTGAAATGGGATTTAGAATTGGCGGCAATGCAGATGCATCGTTATCTTCTGCCATTCTGGTTGCATACGATAAATATAATCATTATTCGGCAGGTTATATTTGGCTCCAGTACGAAGATGGGGAACAGGGCAACGCCATGTTGTACTATTGCGACAGCGACATGACCGTTACGGGGCGCTACACCGGAGAATACAGCGAAGGTGTAGAAGGGGTTATGGATTTATCATTGGATTTTAAAAAGGGATGGAATTGGATGTACATGTATGTTGTCAGCCAGTCCGAGTCGCGTATTGAGTATGCCGCTACAACGGAGGATCCGGGCGGCATGAAATGGTATTTCCAGCCTTATGGGAACGGAAATGCAAAGTCAGCCGCAGGAGCGAAACTGCCGTGGCTGTGGAGTAAATAAAGGGGCATTGCCAGCCGTTTTAAACCGCGATATTTGCAGAATTAACGGGATTCTTACGATGTACACTAATTGGTCATCGTGCAAAATTTGTGGTTTAACGGCAGGTTGCCGGGCATCCACCCGTCATAAACCTTAACAGGATTTTGAACCCTGTTAGGGTTTTGTCTGTATCCATATTCCTTAAATATGGTTGCTCTCCAGCAAAGACCTTTGCCGCTTCGCCCTGTCAGGATATAAGTAACTGTAAATAATTTAATAAGTAAGTACCCAGCATAAATTAATTGATACTATCTTTTACCACAAAGTTCACAAAGAACACACAAGGCTCACAAAGGCATAGCGCCCTTTGTGAACAACTTCGTGCTCCTTGTGGTTTACTTTTAGTGTAAATTAATTTTTGATTCATACTTACTTACTTAATTAATAAATGAGCAATTACTTAACAGCAATTATTCTCCTTTTTACCCTTACGGGAATAACACCTTGTCGGCCGCATTTTCGGGCAGGAGGGGATGGCGATTCATCTTCCTGTCTTTCATGCTTATTGCAGGTGCATATTTTTGTCGGCGCCCGACAAGGATCCGTGTGGACGCCCGACAAGGATCCTTGTTGACACCCGACAAGGATCCTTGTTGGCACCCGACAAGGATCCTTGTTGGCACCCGACAAATAACATTGCTTCGGGCAAGCCCTCGCAATGACGAACAGGATAATGTAAATTAATTATGAGAGCTAGCTTAAATAATTATCTGCGCAAATACGCGTTATCTGCGTTCCAAATCATTCCTTTTTTGTGGAACGCGGATGACGCGGATTTTTTTATAAGTAAGTACTCAAAATCGGTACAACTAATTATGAGCACTTACTTAAGTAGATGTTCATAATTATTTCACATAAGTAAGTACTCAAATAAAATTGATTTGCGAACAGAAGTAACAATGGGGCATGCCCCATTGCCGGTGCAGGATAATGTGAATTAATTATGAGCACTTACTTATCAATATAGAGTGGATTAAACTAATTTTCTATCAACCTTATTTATGAAATGACATTGCATTAACCATTGACCATTAATCTCATAAAAAAACTATCCAACCAACCAATAATTTGTTTACATTTGCAGCCGCTTTTGAATATAACTTTATTAATAATATGGAAACAGCCAATATAATTGTTTTTTATCTGCTTGCCGCTGTGGTAGCCGTGTCGTCGATACTGGCGGTTACGTCGAAAAAGATACTCAGGGCAGCCACTTTTCTTCTGTTTGTACTGGTGGGTACGGCAGGATTGTATCTTCTGCTCAATTATCACTTTCTTGCAGCCGTGCAGCTGTCGGTATATGCGGGAGGCATCCTCGTACTGTTTATTTTTGCCATACTGCTCACAAAACCTGTGATTGACAGCGTGCACGAGGAACACGACCGCAGGAAGTCGGTATTCGGTATATTTACCGCCATTGCGGGTATTGCGCTGACGCTGTTTGTAACGCTGAAATTCAAATACAATTATGCCGACAACACGACCATCAGCGGCGACCACGAAATCAGTATGAAACTGATAGGTAATGCCCTTATGGGAACCGACAAATACCAATACCTGTTGCCTTTCGAAGCATTGAGCGTACTGCTGCTCGCCTGCATCATCGGCGGAATATTAATTGCACGCAAACGATAGAATAGTATGATACCAATGGAACATTACCTGATATTGAGCAGCATCATGTTCTTTACAGGAATTTACGGTTTTATAACGCGAAAAAACATGCTTGCCGTACTTATTTCAATTGAGTTGATACTCAATTCGGTTGAAATTAACTTCAGCGTGTTCAACCGTTACCTTTATCCCGAAGGAATGGAGGGGATGATATTCAGTTTGTTTGGCATCGCCATATCGGCAGCCGAAACTGCGGTAGCCATCGCAATCATTATTAACATCTACCGCAACCTGAAAGACATCAATGTACGACGCATCAACAAAATGAAAAACTGACTCAACATGGAATTTACCTTATTTATATTAGCCATTCCCCTCGCAGTGTTTCTTGTGGCGGGGCTGGCAGGCAGCCGAATGAAGCCTCGTGCAGCAGGCGTAATGGGAACTGTGGGCATTGGCATTGCGGCAGTATTGTCGTACACGGCGGCGTTTTTTTACTTTTTCAAGATTGGCAATGGCAAAACCGATGGCGCTTTCGCGGATGTCGTCCCGTTTTCGGTAGAATGGCTCCGTTTTACCGACAAGGTGCACATCGACCTCGGCATATTGATCGACCCCATTTCGGTAATGATGCTCGTAGTAATTACCACCGTTTCGCTGATGGTGCACATCTACAGTTTGGGCTACATGGAGGGCGAGCGCGGATTTCAGCGCTACTACGCCTTTCTGTCGCTCTTCAGCTTTTCGATGTTGGGATTAGTGGTTGCCACCAACATCTTTCAGATGTACATATTTTGGGAACTCGTAGGCGTTTCGTCGTACCTCCTGATTGGCTTTTATTATACCAAACCGCAGGCGGTAGCGGCATCCAAAAAGGCGTTTATTGTAACCCGCTTTGCCGACCTCGGTTTCCTTGTCGGGATACTGATACTGTCGTTCTACACAGGCACGTTTGATTTTGGAGCATTAACAGCCGACAACGCTTTGCTGGTGGTAAACACCACAGCGGGTGCGTCGTTTCTTGGGCTGTCGGTTGCCACGTGGGCAATGGCGCTGATATTTATGGGAGGTGCGGGCAAGTCGGCAATGTTTCCGCTGCACATTTGGCTGCCCGATGCAATGGAAGGTCCCACGCCCGTTTCGGCGCTTATCCATGCCGCTACGATGGTGGTGGCGGGTGTTTACCTTGTGGCGCGGCTTTTCACCGTATATGTTTTTGCCGCACCCGACGTGCTCGTTATGATTGGATACGTAGGGGCATTCACCGCGCTGTTTGCCGCCATCATTGCCATTACACAAACCGACATTAAACGGGTGCTGGCGTTCTCAACCATTTCGCAGATTGCCTATATGATGGTTGCGCTGGGTGTTTCGGGCTTTGGCGGACACGGCGGACTGGGTTATATGGCTTCGATGTTTCACCTTTTTACCCATGCCTTTTTCAAAGCGCTGCTGTTTCTTGGCGCGGGCTCGGTTATACACACCGTTCACAGCAACGAAATGAGCGCAATGGGTGGCTTGCGCCGATACATGCCCGTTACGCACATCACGTTCCTCATCGCCTGTCTTGCCATTGCAGGAATACCGCCCTTTTCGGGCTTCTTTAGCAAGGACGAAATACTGGCAGCAGCCTTTCATCACGACAAGGTACTGTTCGCTGCCCTCTGGATTATAGCAGGGCTGACTGCCTTTTACATGTTCCGCCTCTATTTCAATATTTTTTGGGGAAAGAAAAGACATTACGAACACACGCCACACGAATCGCCCAAAATCATGTTGTTTCCGCTACTGTTACTGGCGTTGCTTTCGTGCGTTACTGGCGCCATTCCGTTCTCGAACTTCATCAGCGGCGACAACATTCCTTTCGACACGCATATTGAGTGGGGCGTAGCTGCATCGGGCATTGCGATAGCCGTAGTCGGCATATTAGCTGCCTCGTCGCTTTATCGAAAAGGCGACAGCCACGCCGTTCGTCATCTCATCAACAGTTTGGGAAACTTTTATCAAGCCACCCTGCATAAGTTTTATCTCGACGAAGTATGGATGTTCATCACCAAAAGCATCGTATTCAAATGCGTATCCACCCCCATCGCGTGGTTCGACAAGCATGTTGTGGATGGCGCCATGAACCGTCTTGGACGCGGCACGCAGCAACTCTCGTCGGCAATCAAAGGCTTCCAGTCGGGCGACGTACAGTTTTATGCGTGGGTATTTATAGCAGGCGCGCTTATCGTTACCGCACTGGCACTGGTTATGTGAATGTAGAGAAGAAACGCTTGGTCGTGCGTATCTTTTTCAAAGATTAAAATTCCGAGTTCAATGTTTAATATTGAACTCGGAACTTTAGTCCTTAAACTTATGTTACGCACTGTTTTTTTTTGAATGTAAAGATGCAATATTACAATAAAAAACTGTTCTCACAATTTGTGAAAAAAGAGGAAGGTTAAAAAGCAATCTTCACAACTTGTGAAAGGGTAAAAAACTTTGGAAACTGTTTTCACAACTTGTGAAAGGGTACAGAAAATAAAAAAAAACAGACTCTCACACCATGTGGCGATAAATTGCGTAACATCTGTTAATAAGGATTGGCTGTTATTATTCGTCTTTCCAGCAATATATTTTATTATAATATAGACCTCATCGAATAATGTAAAATAATTAATTAAGTAAGTACTCATAATTAATTAAGTAAGTACTCATAATTAATTCACATTATCCTGCATCGGCAATGGGGCATGCCCCATTGTTACTTCTGTTCACAAATCAATTTTATTTGAGTACTTACTTATGTGAAATAATTATGAACATCTACTTATCAAATCAATCCACGCACTTTTATAATCATATTTTTTCGACTCAATTCATGCACTTTTGTTATTAAAATCACTTCCTGTTTTCAACTCTCAACTAAATTAACTATTTTCGCAATCATTATGAAACATTTTCTTGCAACAATATTACTGTTTGTCGTTGCCCACTCCGCGCAAGCACAAACGTCCGATAATATTTACGAATGGGCGGCGGAAACAGTGGAGTCGATGGCTTCGGAACAGGACGACACCGACTATTCCTACCTGATTGAAGACCTTGTTCGACTTTCACAAAATCCACTTAACATCAATACTGCACAGCGTGAGGATTTGGAACAGATATTCTTTCTCAACGATATTCAAATCGAGAATTTGCTGTTTCACCGATACGTGAACGGGCGATTTTATTCCGTTTACGAGATGCAGGCTGTCGAAGGTTTCAGCCGTCAGTTGATTGAAATGATACAGCCGTTAATATTTTTTGGAGATGTAGAAACAATTGCCCGAAAACACACGCCTCGCGCCGATTTGTTTGTGCGCACCCGCTTCACCGCCGAAACGCCCGAAGGATTCCGAAGCAGCAACGGCGAACAGCCACCCTATCTTGGATACAAGCCGTATTTTTACTCACGGTTCGAAATCACTCCGTTGCGAAACGTGGACGTTGGGCTTGTAACCGAAAACGATTCGGGCGAACCAATGTTTGGCAAGTCTATCAATACTTTCGATTTTGTGTCGGGATACGTTTCGTGGAAACCCAACAGGTTTTTGAAACAAGTGATTGCGGGACAGTACAAAATTAGCGGCGGACAGGGACTGGCGCTGCAAACGGGCATGAGTGTCGGCAAAAGCAGCAATGCTACTTCCATCCGAAACCGAACGGGCAGTTTCGGCACAACGCTTTCGGCAAACGAATATTCGGGCATGAACGGACTTTTGCTGTTGCTTGGAAACGAAAAATTTACAATTACCCCTTTTTTATCGATACAAAAAAGAGATGGCAGAATTGACGAAGACGCCGGCGGAAACACCTATATCACAGGGCTGCGTTCCGACGGCTATCATCGAACAACAAATGAATTAACTTCTCGCCGCAACACGCGCGAAGATGTGCTGGGCGCAAAGGTTCGCTATTTTTTGAAAAATATAACACTCGAAGCAGGGCATGTGTATTACAGGCTTCAACATCCGCTGCGCCCAGAGCCGCAATTGTACAATCGTTACTATTTCAGCGGCATCGAAAACAATAACAGCTGGATTTCGGCCGAAGGCGGCACAAAAGGCTTTTATGTTTTTTCGGAAATAGCGTTTAACCGCACGCTTGAACCTGCACTGTGGCTTGGTTTGCTTGCATCGCCCGCAAACAGATTAAACTGGGTGGTGTCGTTCCGACGGCTTCCGCTCAATTTTCACGCGCCATTGGGAGCGCCCTTTGCCGAATCCACACAGGGAGCAGGTGAAACAGGTGTTTATTCGGGCGTTGACATCGAACTTCCGTTACAGCTTTCGCTCTCGGCTTACATCGACTATTTTAAGTTTCGATGGTTGCGTTATCAAATCAACGCTCCGTCCGACGGTTTCGATGCGCTGGCAAACCTCACGCACAAGCCGAATCGCACGTGGGAAACATCGTTGCGCTTTCGCCGAAAGGAAAAAGCCGTTAATCTTCAGACTGACACGCCCGAATTTCCTGTAGGCATTCGCAAACAAAACCAGATACGATTGCAAACGCGCTTTTCGCCCACCCTTTCGTGGACTTTTACAACGCGCGTAGAATTGAACCGAACAACGATTCCCGACCGACAGATTCCCGACGGATTTTATGCTTCGCAGGAAGTTCGCTATCAACATCCCAACAACCGCTGGTACGCCGTTTTGCGCTACGGCACGGTGGACGCCGAAAACTACGAAAGCCGTTTCTACATTTACGAACCCGATGTGCTTTACAGTTTCAACGTACCGATGTATTACGGCAAAGGCAACCGTGCAATAGCGATGCTCAAATACACCATTCTGCCCAAATTAGACGTATGGCTGCGCGTTGCCCGCTGGCATTACTTTAACCGCGACGTCATCGGTAGCGCAAACAACCGTATTGATTCAAACAGGTTGCACGAGTTTAGGGTGCAGATAAGAAAAAGGTTTTGAAAAGCAAGCCTCCTCCTCCCGCAGCTATCCTTTATACACAATTTTTTGCAGGGAGAATGGCAAAAGGGAACTCATTATCCGTTCCATATAGAATAGCATCCATCGAATGTATAATAAAACATCCTGCATGTAGAATAGTATATCATATATGTAGAATAATGCATCATACATGTAGAAACATTATAGATACGAATTCTAACAGCGAGATATTGACTCTGTCAATGACAATAATTTCGTATAATGTTAGAGACGTGAAGCACGACATATTTAGTGTTATTATTTTTAGAAACTCTATAATGGTTCAAAACAATTTCTTGCACCGCTCATTTGCTTTTTCCCTGCATAAGAATTACTTTTGCGGGCTGTTTTTTTGACAAAATTCCAACAGCTTTAATTGTCTAAAAAAAGATGTTAGTAATAAAAAATTTACACGCCAAAATCGAGAATAAAGAAATACTTCGCGGAATTAATCTCGTGATAAACAAAGGCGAAGTGCACGCAATAATGGGACCCAACGGGTCGGGAAAAAGTACGCTTTCGGCTGTCCTTACGGGTAACGAAGCGTTTGAAATAACCGAAGGCGAAGTACAGTTTAATGGTAAAAACTTGCTTTTGATGCCACCCGAAGACCGTGCACGCGAAGGTTTGTTTCTCAGTTTTCAGTATCCTGTCGAAATTCCCGGAGTGAGCATGACCAATTTTATGCGTACCGCCGTTAACGAACTTCGTAAATACAACGGATTGCAGCCGCTTTCGGCAAGCGAATTTCTTAAAATGATGCGCGATAAAAAGAAAGTAGTCGAAATTGATTCCGACCTTACCAACCGCTCTGTTAACGAAGGATTTTCGGGCGGCGAAAAAAAGAAAAACGAGATTTTTCAGATGGCAATGCTCAACCCCAAACTTGCGATACTCGACGAAACCGATTCGGGCTTGGACATCGACGCGCTTCGTGTGGTTGCTAACGGCGTTAATAAACTGAAAACATCCGAAAATTCAACCATCGTAATCACCCATTATCAGCGTTTGCTCGATTACATCGAACCCGATTTTGTACACGTGCTTTACAAAGGGCGGATTGTAAAATCGGCAGGCAAGAAACTCGCGTTGGAACTCGAAGAAAAAGGGTACGACTGGATTAAAAAAGAATTTGGAGAGTAAAATGATGAATTTAAACAGTTTGTGGATAAAACTTTTTGAAGAAAACCGATTGCTGTTGGGGAGCCGGTCGTCCGAGTTAATGAACAGCCGACGCAATGCTGCACTTGAGCAGTTTAAACTGAAAGGGATTCCTTCGACAAAAGTTGAAACATACAAATATACCGACTTGCAGCCATTTTTCGGAACCGATACAAAACACTCCTTTCTGTCGGGTAAAAAAACGATGCGGATTCCCGACTTTTTCCATTGCAATGTGGAGTCGATGGAGGTTTACACATATTTTACAGTTAACGGATATTTTGTTCAGCCCGAAGGCGACATGCAGCTACCCGAAGGCGTTATTGTTGAAAGTTTTGCCGAAGCAACCGTCAAACACGCTTCACTTGTTGCGCAATATTACGGCGAGATTGCGCCTGCCAAAACCGATGCTTTTGTAGCGCTCAACACGATGTTTGCCCTCGACGGATATTTTATTTACATCCCCCAAAAAACTGCGCTCACAAAGCCAATACAAATTGTTAATATTCTGATTGACGACGAAAACCTGAACGCATCGCAACGCAACATGGTGATTCTCGACGACATGGCGCAGGCGCAAATCATCGTTTGCGACCACACGCTGTCGGCGGCACAGTTTGTGATGAACACCGTTACCGAAGTACAAACAGGCGAGAGCGCCATCCTCGACTTCTGCAATCTTCAAAATCAGCACAATCATTCGGCGCAAGTGGGCGGTTTTTTTGTAAATCAGGAGAAATATTCGGTAGCCCGCACCAATTTCATTACGCTGAACGCGGGAATGGCTCGCAACAATATTTCCGTCAGGCTTGGCGGTGCAAATGCCGAATGTTTCCTTTCGGGACTTTATCTGTGCGACAAAAATCAGCACGTCGATAATTTTACCAGTATCGACCATGCCGTAGCCGACTGTTGCAGCAACGAACTCTTTAAAGGTGTGATGGACGATGCTTCGACGGCTATTTTTACGGGAAAAATAATGGTTCGCACCGATGCGCAGCGCACCGTAGCCTATCAGTCGAACAACAATTTGCTGCTCACCAGCGAGGCGCGAATCAACACCGCCCCGCAGCTCACGATTTATGCCGACGATGTTAAATGCAGTCATGGCGCAACGGTGGGGCAATTGGATAAAAATGCCCTGTTTTATATGCGTCAGCGCGGAATCAGCCATAAAGAGGCAAATATTCTTCTTCAATACGCTTTCGCTTACGAGGTTATCGAAAAAATAAAAGTGCCAGCCCTGAAAGAACAAATTCGCTCTTTAGTCGAAAAACGCTTTCGCGGACAGTTGGACAAGTGCGATTCATGTACACTGTGCGGACGGTTTGATAATAAGGTGGGATGCTGATTTGAGGCTGTTCAAACGGCAGACATCATCAGTATTATGAATAATCTGCCGTTGCAGATTGGTAACATCAACCCTGTCGTAATCAACAATTCCTATTGCACCAGCAGCGGCAAGGTAGAACAGGACGGTAGAGCCGAGCCCGTCTGCGCCTGTAATGAACACCCTTGCTTGGCTTATGCATTTCTGTCCTTCGATGCCAATTTCGTCAATTAATATATTTTTGCTGTATCTTTCCTCTGTAAAACGTAATAATTTTTCACTGCAAACTCAAATCCCAGTCTTTCCAAACCACTTCGTAGCCCTGCTGCTTTACCGAGTTGAGGACTTCGTGAGGCGAGCGGTCGTCGTTAACGGCAAACTGCTCAAGTTCGCGACGGTAAACAGCGTAACCGCCCGGGTCGGTTTTGGAGCCGGCGCTTAGCGATGTTACGCCAAGCGTTGCCATGTTGTTGCGAAAAAGCTGACTTTCGCGGGTCGAAAGCGCTATCTCCGTATCGTGGTCAAAAATGCGGAAAGCAAAGATAAGCTGGGCGAGTTCTTTATCGGTCATCAGCACATTAGGACGAAAGCCATCACCCTCGTGAGGACGCATTCGTGGAAACGAAATAGAATACTTGGTTTGCCAGTAGTTTTTTTGCAAATAACGAAGATGCAGCGCCATCATGGTTACGTCGGTGCGCCACTCTTCGAGCCCAATCAGTACGCCAAGTCCCATTTTGTGGATACCCGCGCGCCCCATCCTGTCAAAGGTATCAAGGCGATGGTCGAATTTAGATTTCATCCCTTTCGGATGATAGGTTTTGTACTCCTGTTTATGATAAGTTTCCTGATAACAGTACACTGCATTAACTCCTGCATGTATCAGCCGCGTGTATTCCTCTTCTTTGAGGGGCTGCACCTCAACGGATATGGATGAAAAGAAAGGTTTAACAATGCTAACGGCGTTTTCGATATAGTCGATGCCGGCGTCGTGGGGATTTTCGCCCGTTACGAGCAGTATATGACAGAAATCGCCAATCTTTTTAATTGCCTCTACCTCTTCGAGTATCTGGCTGTCGGTGAGAATAATACGTCTTATATTGTTCTGATGATTGAACCCACAGTAAACACAGTGATTGACGCACGAGTTGGTGAGGTAAAGCGGGATATAGAACTGGATGGTTTTGCCAAAACGCTGCTGCGTATATTTACGACTTAAAGCAGCCATCTGCTCAAGGTACGGCTGCGCGGCGGGCGATATGAGCGCCATAAAATCGTCGATGTCAGGGCTTACGGATTTCGACAGCGCCATTTCAACATCTTTTGCCGTCTTCGCAACGATGCTTTTGCGAATGGCGTCCCATTCGTATTGAGTTATTATTTCTGCAAAGTTCATTTGTGTTTCGGTTTTGTAGGGGCTAAAAATTTTTCGACCTTGTTTATAATTATGCTTGGGGCTAAAATTTTTCACCCCTACAAAGCTACATTAAAAACGATGTAAGGGGACTGCTGGCTTCGGCACTGTTAAGTTTTCCTGCCGGATGGGCTTCAAAAGCCATTCTTCCGCTTTCAACCCCCATTTTAAAGGCTTTTGCCATTGCAACAGGGTCGCCTGCTACGGCAATGGCGGTGTTTACCAAAACGGCGTCGGCGCCCATCTCCATTGCTTCGGCGGCATGAGAGGGTACGCCGATACCTGCGTCAATAACAACAGGGATGTTACTTTGCGCGATAATGATTTCGAGCAAATCGCGAGTACGCAGTCCCTTGTTGGTACCGATAGGGGATCCAAGTGGCATTACGGTTGCTGCGCCCGCGCTTTCGAGCAGTTTACACAGCACAGGGTCAGCCTGAATGTAGGGAAGTACTACGAAACCGAGTTTTGCAAGTTCTTCGGTTGCTTTGAGGGTTTCAACGGGGTCGGGCAACAGATACTTGGGGTCGGGATGAATTTCGAGTTTGAGCCAGCTGGTTTCGAAAGCTTCGCGCGAAAGCTGCGCGGCAAACACAGCTTCTTTGGCATTGCGCACGCCCGATGTGTTGGGCAGCAACTGAATGTTGGGCTTTCGTATGTAACGAAGCATGTCGTCCTCTTTATTAGTGGGGTCGAGTCGCTTCATGGCAACTGTTACCATTTGTGTACCCGACGCAACTATTGCTTCGCCCATTATTTGATTGGAACTGAATTTGCCTGTTCCAAGAAAAAGGCGCGACTGAAATTCGACGCCTGCAATTGTTAAAATGTTCATCTGTAGTCTATGTTTTATAAGTTCAAAGTTTCGAGTTCAAGGTTCAAAGTTTGCAATTCCAACTTTGAACTTTGAATATTGAACTTTGAATCTCCTGTAGCCTTATTCGGACTGGGGATTGATAAAATTGCTCCGCAAAGATACCATATTTATTATGACAAAACAAAAAAGGTTTTTTTTAGACAGTTATCTTGATCCAATATAAAAAAAACAGATACGATTTTCAAGATGATTTAATCCACAATAAAATCTTGGATCAAGAACGTTTGGGCAAGGTACAAATGTTACCTGCCATATTGTAATAGGCATATTCGGAAAATGGATGATTGATTTTGGCCAAAGCGGCTAATTGTACAGCTTTTACCTGCCGACCATTATCAACGGATAATGGATGCAAAACTGATGTTACGAACTGTTTTTTTTGAATGTGAGGATGCAATATTACAATAAAAAACTGTACTCACAATTTGTAACTCATGTTACGCAGTATTACTTTTGATAGCCTTGAAAAGGCTAAATCTTCATAGCCGCATGCAAGCCAAGCGCAGCTTGCGGCAAACAGACAACAGCACAGCTGCCCGTAAGGGCAGAAAGATACGAGCGTCATTTTCCACAGGCAACGCTCCGCTTCGACACGCTCAGCGACTAGCTCACCTGTTCTTATGATTTACGCAAGTTCTTTTAAATAAGTCGGAAAATCTCCCCCTGCATGGTGGTATTTCCTTTCCCAAACGTCATCGTAATAAAAAACAGAATAAAATCTGGTAGTGATGTAAAAAGTATGCTGCTATAAATAATTGGCAATAAGGCAAGAAGAAGTATTTTTGTATATGCAAATAAAAATCACTCTTCATTGTCCTAATTGCCAAAGTGCAAAAGTAAAGAAAAACGGTAAGAAAATCAATAGTAAGCAAAACTATATGTGTAAAACCTGTCATCGTCAATTCATATTTCGATGAACTCAATAACCATCGACGACCATGCGTTGTTCTATAAAGGATGTCATTCAGCGATTTTGCGCCGTATATTGTTGATGCTGGTCAGAGGCATTGGTATCAGGGATGTTTCTATTATAGAAGGAATTAGCATCAGGAAGGTTTTGTCGGCGCTGGTCAAATCAAAATACGTCATAAAACCGTAACATACTCATTATGAATCATTGGAGGTAGATGAATTTTGAACTTATATTGAAAAAATCCAATAAGGTATGGCTCATCTACATATATGATCGTGAAAGTGGAGAAATCGCGGCTTGTGTTTTGGGCAAGCGCAATCTGAAAACAGCGCGGTTATTACGGAAAAAGTTATCAGAATTGGGCATTACTTTTACGAGAATCTGTACCGATGACTGGAAAAGTTTCTGTACAGCCTTTAATGCAGACAATCACGTTATTGGAAAGAAGAATACTATGGGAATAGAAGGGGATAATTGCAGACTAAGGCATCGTATCAGGCGAGCATTCAGAAAAACATGCTGTTTTTCTAAAAAGATGGTAAATCACTTCAAGGCGTTTGATTTAGCTTGCTTTTAAGTAAGTCCACATAATTAAGCTGCATGATATTTAAAGTTCACAAGACGCGCATCCATTCTAAAGTTGCCGTTAGCATTGATATAACGTATATGAAAGCGGAAAAACATCATTTAAATTAATTCTGTTGAGCTACTTATATCAATTATTGATATGTATGATTGAGCATACTTTGGAAAACACTACCACATTTGTAAATGAAGTTTGATGCGGATTGCAAACAAATACAATTGTTGTAAAATTTAGTGCGTTTACCCTGAAATATAACGACTGTCAATTAAAGCGAAACTACTGATGACTTGCGTAACAGAAGTTATTTATTTACACTGAATTGTCTTGTCAAATTGTTGAAAACAATACCTTCGCGTTCAAAAAATTTCTTAAAAGCACCATCCGCAATAAGCTTGTCGGGTACACCAGTTTCAATTGGCATGTTTGCCGCCATCAGCCATATCCTGTCAGCTGTTTGCAGCGCCATATCCAAATCATGAGTCGAAAGCAAAATGCTTTTGTTTCTATTGTGAGCCAAATCTTTAAGCAGATGCATAATTTCAACGCGACTTGGTAAATCAAGAAACGCTGTTGGCTCATCAAGCAGTATAAGCGGGGTTTCCTGCACCAGTGATTTGGCAATAAATGCTTTCTGACGCTCTCCATCGCTCAGTTGCACAACATATTTACTCTCAAAACCTTTTAATCCTACCTCGCAGATAGATTTTTGTATCATCTTTCTGTCGTCGCTGTTAATTCGTCCAAAAAAACCTGTAAAGGGACTTCTACCTAGCGCCACAAGTTCAAAAACAGTCATATCGGCAATCAGAGGTCGCTCGGTTAAAACAACAGATACATACATTGAACGCAAACGCTCGGACATCGAATAGCAGTCTTTGCCATATATCATTATTTTGCCCGATATTTTAGGAATAAAACCTGCAATTGTTTTCAGAAGTGTCGATTTTCCCGCCCCATTTGGACCTAAAAGACAAACAAACTCGCCCGCATTTAAACAAATATCAACATGCGAATGTAAAGTATTCCGTTTGTTTCTGCGATTGTAACCGACAGCCAAATCCGATGTTATTAATGGTTTTTGCAATGGATAAAATTTAAAGGTGCAAAATTAAAAATATTTTCCGATTAAGCACATCACAAAAATTTGTTTCTATGATAAACACACGAAATAGGCTTCATTCGAACATTTTTGACATATCATGAAGAAAATAGCTTGAAAACATTCATTCGTACCAATTTACAACCTCTCCCCAAAAATAAGGGGAGAAAACTTCTCCCCTTATCCGACAATTATAAAAAACAAAAACTTAGAGCCATCTTACCAAGTTGAAATCCTGCTTGTGGGGCAGCATCGCATTGGTGGGGAAGAGGCGTAGTCCGAATTTGTACACACCCGGAAAGTTCAGCTCGTAATTGAGATGGTAACTTACAACCGAACCGTCCTTTTTCACCACATCGAATGCCGCGATGTGTACAATCTTGGGGTAATCGTCGTCGGTGGCTTCGGCTATTACCATTTCCAAACCAAAATCGACTTCCGAAAGCTCTTTTAAATTCAACTTTATATCAACCTGATATTTTTCGCCTATGCCTATTTCGTTTTTCCCGATGTCGGGCATCTTGACGTCGAGAACCGTAATCGAATCCCAGCCTGCGACTACCGTTTGCTTCCATGCGGCGAGTTTGTGGGTGGATGCGTAGTTGTTTGCCTTCAGAGCAGTTACTCTTTTCAGCATTGGCTCGTAGAAACGCGCAATGTAATCATTAATCATGCGGCGCGTGGTGTATTCGGGCGCTATTTGCGCAAGCGAATTTTTGATGTACTTGACCCAGCGCGACGATACGCCTTTCGAATCGATGTCGAAATAGGTGGGAATGATGTCGTTTTCCAATACACTGTAGATGATGCTGGCGTCGAGCTCGTCCTGAAAGTTCTGATTGTCGAACGACCGCTTGTCGGTAAGCATCCAACCCGCGCCTTCTTTGTAACCTTCGTACCACCACCCGTCGAGCACACTAAAGTTGAGTACGCCGTTGAGTTCTGCCTTTTCGCCGCTTGTGCCTGAGGCTTCGAGGGGGCGCGTTGGTGTGTTGAGCCAAACATCAACGCCGCTCACGAGGCGTTTTGCCAAATCCATGTCGTAATTTTCGAGGAAGATGATTTTACCTACGAAATCGGGATGTTTCGATATGTCCACAATCTTTTTTATCAATCCCTGTCCGGCGCCGTCAGCTGGGTGGGCTTTGCCTGCAAAGATGAACTGAACGGGGCACTTCGGATTGTTGACAATGCGCTTCAACCGGTCGAGGTCGCCAAACAGCAGGTGCGCGCGCTTGTATGTAGCAAAGCGTCGGGCAAAGCCGATGGTGAGGGCTTCGGGACGCATGTTTTCAAATACATCTACGATGTGCGAGGGGTCTTCGCTGCGCTGTACCATCGCTTTTTGCATCCGCATTTCGATGTAATTGAATAATTTCTTTTTCAGACGTTTGCGAACATCCCAAATGATGTCGTCAGACACCTTATAAATACGTTCCCATTTCGATTTGTCCGAAACATCGTCGAGCAATCCTTCGCCAAACTCCTTTTCGTACAAACGACGGAATTCCGACGCTGTCCATGTGCCGTAATGAACGCCATTTGTAACATAACCGATATGAAGTTCTTCGGGAAAATAGCCTTTCCAGAGGTTTGCAAACATGCGCTTGGTAACTTCACCGTGCAACCAGCTTACGCCGTTTACTTCCTGCGAGGTTTTAGCGGCGAGCACGCTCATCGAGAACTTTTCGTCCTCGTAGGAGCCTTCGCGTCCCAGCGCCATAAATTCGTCCCACGTTATTCCGAGTCTTTCGGGAATGTGGCGGGTGTAGGCGCGAAACATTCCTTCGTCGAACATGTCGTGCCCTGCGGGAACAGGGGTATGCGTGGTGAACAGGGACGACGCGCGTACAAGCTCCAGCGCTTCGGTAAACGTGAACTTCTGTTCTACAAGATTTACGAGACGTTCTACGTTAATCAGGGCGGCGTGTCCTTCGTTGCAGTGATAAAGACTTGTATTGATGTTGAGCATTTGCAAGAGGCGGATACCGCCTACGCCCAGTAGGATTTCCTGTTTCAGACGGTTTTCCCAGTCTCCGCCGTAGAGCATGTGGGTGATTTCGCGGTCGTGCTGTGCGTTTACAGGGATGTCGGTGTCGAGC
The DNA here is from genome assembly GCA_031285765.1 of Cytophagaceae bacterium. Classification (GTDB taxonomy): domain Bacteria; phylum Bacteroidota; class Bacteroidia; order Bacteroidales; family Marinilabiliaceae; genus WRMI01. Next base: position 17,510 of record JAITVO010000002.1, read on the forward strand.
AGGTATAAAGAAATGCGTCCGACGCGGGCTTTCCACACGGCGGCGTGAATGTCGCGACCGGGTAGCTCTATTTTCACATGAACAGGCTTACCGTCAGCGTTACGCACTTCTTCCACAGGCAGGTTGGGAAATTCCTGCATCTCATACTTGGCGGTTTGCTCGCCGTTAACGGTGAGCGTTTGCGTAAAATATCCGTAACGGTAGAGCAGCCCTACAGCTACGATGTTTACGCCACGGTCGCTTGCCTCCTTGAGGTAGTCGCCCGCAAGGATGCCGAGCCCGCCCGAGAATATCTTCAGTACGTCGCTAATTCCGTACTCCATGCTGAAGTATGCGATGGAAGGCTCTTTGTCGAATGGCTTTTCCATGTACGCCTTAAACTTGTTGTAAAGAGCGTCGAGATTGGCTACGAAGCGAGTGTCTTTCGACAGTTCGGTCAAACGTGTGTACGATACTTTTTCGAGGAGCAGTATCGGATTTCGGTTAACGGAGTTCCAAATCTTTTCGTCGATTGACTCAAAGAGTTCGGTAGCTTCGTAGTTCCATGTCCACCAAAGGTTTCGGGTTAGTTCGTGGAGTACGCTGATTCGTTCGGGGAGTTTCGATTTTATGATAAGCCTCTTCCACGCGGGGAGGCTTGCATTGTCGAAAATCACTCTTGTTTCTGGTTCTTTCTGGTACATTGTAAATTTATCTCTTCGGTTATTAACTGCTTCGAGCGCAACGCTGTAAGCGCGGTGGTAATGCTCTATTAATTGTGTCCATTCGAGCTTTTCTGCCAGCTCGAAGCACATTTCGCGCGTAAGCGCTTTTTCTGCATCGTTTTTCGAGGCGTAATCAATGATTGCGTGTACGATGCCGCCGATTACATTGTGGTCGTTCACGTCGTTTCTCAACACCACGCTTATGCCCTCGTTTATATTATTTGAAAATGGCATTGCCCACAGTCCAAATCCTGTTAAGGTGGTTGTTACTGTTGGTATTCCAAAGGCGATGCTTTCGAGTGGCGTATATCCCCAAGGCTCGTAGTACGAAGGGAACACCGTTAAATCCATTCCGACAAGGAGGTCGTAGTACGATACGTTGAAAATGCCGTCGTCGCCTTTCAGGTAGCTGGGTACGAATATCAGCTTCACGCACTCGTAGCGCGTGTTGGTAAGGTGAAGTTCCTGCACTTTATTGAGGATGGGATCGCTGCCAATGTCGTACAATCCGTGCGTAAGGAACGAGTTGGGCAGCAATCCTTCATGTTCGCCCGTATCGAGGCGGTCGATAAGGTCTTTGCGTGCGCCGCTTGTGTTTGCGGGTATCAATGCAAATGCAATGATTTGTTTTCCCGATGTTTTCAGCTGTTCGTTCACGGCACCCAAACTATCGAGAAAAAGGTCAATGCCTTTGTTTCGATATTCGTAGCGTCCGCTTGTCGCAATCAGCATTGCATCGTCGCCAACCTCGTAACCAAGCAGGGCAGAGGCTACTTTGCGCAGTTTTCTGCGGGCTTCGGCACGTTTCAAGGTATATTCGTCGCCTTTTGGTACAAAACTGCTTTCGAATCCGTTAGGCGTAATTTCGTCCACGTTTCGGTTCAAAAGTTGCACGCACTCTTTGGCGGTAATCTCGGAAACGGTAGTAAAACAGTCGGAATTGTTGGCGGCAATTTTTTCAATCGAATGTTTTGCAACCACGTGCAACTCTTGTGCTTTGATGTCGCCGTTGAACGAGGTCAGATTGTCGTAAATCGGTATTCTGTTTCCCGCCAGCGAGCGTCCCGTAACGGTAGCGTGCGTTGTAAATACGGTTCCAACCTGTAGAAGTTTGTTGTTCAGATAAAGGGCTCCGCTTCCAGTCATCCACTCGTTGAAGTGTGCAATTACTTTCGTATTGTTGTTCAGATAGTATTTGCAAAAACTTTCGACCACCACGCCTGCTGCGTAGCCGAACAGAACGGATTCGATGTAGTCCCACTGCCCCGAAATGCTGTCCACCTGAAAAGTTTCCCAGTAGTAGGCGAGTATTTTATTTTTATCGGCAATAAAAGTGGTGAAATCAATCAGCACCACAACGGGCTGACAGGGAATATTCCATCTTCCGCATTTTACACGGATGCCCTGCTGTTTCAACTGTTCTGCCCACTCGGGAAAGAGCGTATCGTCGGGCAAAAACTCAGGATTTCGTTGCTGTCCCATCCAAACGTCGGGACCTATAAATATAAGGCGGTCGCCGAACTCTTCGCGCAGGGTTTCAGCTTTTGAGGCAAGAACGGTATGAATGCCCCCCATTTTGTTGCACACTTCCCAACTTGTTTCAAACAAGTAGTCGGGTTTTATCAATTCATTTGCCATCGGGTAAAATAAGTTTGTATTTTGTTTTATTAATCAAGATCTTGATAATTATCATCTCCCACAGACTGTTCGGTCAAAATTGCAACAAAAGTAATTTATATGCAGTGAAAAAGCAAGCAGAAGAGAAAAGAAATTATGAGATTTGTTTTATTAGACCTCTTCTAAGTTTGGCTAAATCAGATTTATGGGAACCTCTAAAAACTCCAATTTCTTCGTTATGCTTCGGACGATAAAATGCTCATTTACCTTCATGTAAACTGCGCTTTTATCGCCTCGCAAGCCTCGAACTTTGAGTTTTTAGA
>JAITVO010000032.1 GCA_031285765.1 Cytophagaceae bacterium
TTATTGCATCATTCTCCGGAGGAAAGGACAGCCAAGTAGTGTTGGATTTGGTTTCGAGGGTTATTCCGTCCAATGACTTTTCGGTTATTTATTCCGATACCGGTTACGAAATTCCGCCTTCGCTTGAAATATACGAGCATACAAAAAAACTGTATCAGCAACAATATCCTGATTTGCAGTTCTATCTTTCTAAAAATCATCAAGATGTACTGTATTATTGGGATAAAATGGGGTCGCCAAGTCGAATGCACCGTTGGTGTTGTGGCGTAATGAAAACGGCACCATTGTATCGACTTCTCAAAGAAATTCATGGTACAGGTAAGCAACCTAATGTTTTGGTTTTTGAGGGAGTTAGAGCGGAAGAAAGTAATCGTAGAGCATTGTATGATAGAATAGGTAAAGGGGTAAAGCATAACAATGTCGTCAATGCCCGCCCTATTTTTGAATGGAACGCTACCGAAATATATTTGTATCTGTTTATGAGACAATTACCTATAAACAAGGGGTATAGAAACGGGCTTTGGCGGGTTGGTTGCTCTATTTGTCCATATTCTTCCGATTGGTCAGAACACATTGTCGAAAAGAAATATCCGGATAGTATAAATCCTTTTATATCAGATATTCTTGATAAAACTTCATTGCTTGGATTATCAAATGAGTGTGCTAAGAAAGAGTATGTCAAGTTAGGTAATTGGAAAATGCGTTCGGGGGGGAAAACAAGTAATACGGAAAATTCTCGATTGGATATTATTTCAACAAACCCTGATTTTAAGGCAGTTTTAACTGCACCAAAAGAAAATTTGCTCACTTGGTTAAATGTTCTGGGGAAAATAAAAATCAGCCAAGAAAAAAATATTACGAAAGGCGAATTGCAATATAAGAAAAGTATTTATCATTTCACGATACAAACTGATGTTGATAAGCAAATTATTGTCTTTGAAAATATTGGTGATGAAATTTTGTTACAGGGGCATATAAAACGAGTTTTATATAAAACAACTTATTGTGTCCATTGTGAAACCTGCGAGGTTGAATGCCCGACAGGTGCACTTTCGGTTGTACCGTTAGTTTCTGTGGATACAAAAAAATGTATCCATTGTCATAAGTGTTTGGAGTTTAAGGAACGCGGTTGCGTGATGGCTAATTCAATCAACATATCAGAAGGAAATATCAAAAATAATAATAAAATGAAAACCTCAGGTATTGATAAATATTCCACTTTTGGAATGAAAGAAAATTGGGTATCCGATTTCTTCAACAACTCTGATGATTATTTTGAAGGCAACAACAGTTTAGGAACAAAAATGATTCCCGCTTGCCTTAATTGGTTCAGAGAAGCGGAAATACTTAATATTTCCGATAAAAAAATATCGAAACTCGGTACTTTATTGAAGAATGAATTTAATAATAATCCGACAACTGTTTGGAAAATAATGTGGATAAATCTTGCCTACAACTCTAAAATAGTTAAGTTTTATACCTCAAACATTATTTTTGACCGTGCTTATTCCAAAAAAGAAATTTTGGAATTAATGATACCTGTATTTGCGGGAATATCAGAAGCGACTTTGAATAATCCGTTAGGTGCATTATGCAGTATGTTCGGAATTAAAGAACAAAGCACAATAGGCGATACTATCAGACAAGGTATTATCATTGCGAGAGGAAACGCCGTTGAGACAATTTCGCGCCAACCTTACAACGACATTTCCCCCGTTGCTGTCGCCTATTCTCTCTACCGCTACGCCGAGAGTAAAAAACGCTATGCACTTACGGTTTCCGAATTCTATGATACCAAACAAACCGAAGGCATTTATCGGCAATTTGGTGTATCGCGAGAACGTTTTGAAGTCATTCTGCGAACATTGAAAGAAGATAAAAATCGTGTATTGAACGCCGACCTCAATATGGGTTTGGATAATATTAATCTGCGTGAAGATTTAAGTTCGATAGATATATTACAAATGCTAATGTAAAAATAAAGTACAATGAAATATTCTGATATTATCGCTTTACAGGATTACTTCCATCCCGTTTTTAACCTGCAAAATGAAGCTGTCGGTTATTGGAAACAATTTATCCCAACAATGCAGTTTTACAATTTGCTTGGAAAAACCGTAGATGCTGTTTCATCAAACTTACCTGCTAATCGCAGGAGTATTTGGGTTAAAGGTACTTTTGGAACAGGTAAAAGCCATGCGGGAGCAGTTGTCAAGCATTTGTTATGTAGCGATCTGAACGAAACCGCAGATTATATCGAAGACCGTATTTTACTTGCCGAACTGAAATCGCGCCTATTGAGCTTGCGAAAAGGCAAACATTTCTTTCCTGTTGTATTAAAAGGAACGGAAGACGGTAAAATTTATGATATGCGTTCTTTTCGTTTGACTTTGGAACGCACCATAAAAGAAAGTTTTCGTAAAGCAGGGCATACAATTACCGTAAAATCCGATTATGAAAGGGCTGTAGAGTATTTGGAAACAACGCCCATCGACATAAATGCGATTATCGCAAACGAACCGGAATTGCGAAGTTATGCCAAATCCAAAGATGATATTATCAAAAAGCTAAGGGCTTCAGATACGGATGTCTATTTGGCGTTGGAAGAAGCATTGGCACAACCGCAATACAGTGTTCATTTTACGTCAAGTGACATTGTAACATGGTTGTCAGAAGTTGAAAAAGAAATTGTTGATCAAAAAATAGCCAGTGGACTGATAATTATGTGGGATGAATTTACCTCTGTAATGGATACCATTACAAGTGGTATGACCAATATGATTCAAAACATAGCCGAACTGACTGAAAATCAAAATATCTATCTTTATTTGATTAGTCACAGAAACTCAAACGCTTACAATAGCAGCGATGTCAGCAAAATGGAAGACCGTTTTCACATTATGCAGTATAATATGGAAACACTTACCACTTATCGTATTATGGCGGCAAGTATTAGAAAGTTAGACGAACAGCAGTACGATTTGCAACGTAGTGAAAGAATGGATAAACACATTCAACTGATTTCGTACTTAACCGAAAACGATAATCAGCAATCGGCAAGAGATATACAAAACCTTTTTCCTTTTCACCCATACTCAGCGTTCCTATGTTCGTCAATAGCCAATCAAATCGGCTCTGCAAATCGTACCGTAATGCAATTTATGTATGATACGGAAAACGGATTTACTGCATTTTTGAAAGATAATAATTCTTGTGATAATAAACTTTTACTCACAGCTGATAAACTTTGGGATTATTTCTTGGACGAATTTACTGATGATACTATAAAATACGGAATTGTAACTCAAACTTATTTCGACAGAATCCGAGCCATTACAGAACTTGGCTTGCCCTATGAAAAAGTTTTCAAAGGTATTTTATTGCAGAACGCAATGCGGCTTATTGTTGAAAATGCCGATAAAATAATGCCTTCTACAAAAAATATTAAGTATTTGTTTGAGGGTGAGGAATTCGAAAATCAACTTGATGAGATTCTGAAATATTTTGACGAAAACCAAATCATTCAACGCGATCCTTCGGGTAATTTCTTGATTGCTTTTGCTTCTTTACCTCAGAATGAAATTAATGAATCAATAAAGCGAGCCGAGTCGAATTATTCCGATATTATCAAAATTATAGGATATGATAAACTTCAAAACGAAACTTCAATTAAAAATTTATTGGAAGATTCTTTGATGCGGCAACCTGCTTTTGTGTTTCTTTCTTGTGCAGAAGATAATTTACGACTTCGCAGTTACATAAAAGCTGCATTCAAAGAACCATATACGCTCAATGTCGCTTTGCTGTTTGCAATGGATACTGCCGAAAAGCAAAAGATGCAGGAAACATTGAAAGAATTGACGGTGGCTGACGATTATAAAAATATTGTTTTCGTACTGTTTGATGAAGTATTTGAGAATAATGGGCGACAAAAAAACCGTTTTTATCATTATGTGGCAACTGCTGATGTGGCACGAAACCACAACTCACGCGAGCAGCAACAAGTGAATGACAAAAATGCAAAAGACATAATCAATCAATGGATTGCAGGATTGAAACAGGGGACAGCGACAATCTATTTCCGCGAGGAACAAGAACAAAAAAATGCTCATAATATCGCAAAATATATAAACGAAAATATTACAACTAAGATATTTAGTAAAGGTGTTGAATTATTGTTGTCGTTAAGAAAAAGTCCTATGACCTTTTGGGGAACATTCAAAAATCCTTCAAAAGCCTCCATAGAACCTATGCTTGTTGCTACAAATAGAGATGATGCCGAACAAAAATTTCGAGCCCAATATACTCCTGCAAAACTATTGTTTAAGGATGACAATGATAATTATATAGTAGATGGTGAGTTGCAATTGAAATCCGATGCACCTGCAAATCACCCACTTGTACTCACACAGAAAAAGGTCGATGAAATTTTTGACAAAATCAAAAAAGATAATCGTTCAACCTTTAATCTTGGAACAGAACTGCAAACACTCACCCAACCACCATTTGGATTTTACTCTAACATTCCTAATATGGCTGTCTTGGCATTCGCAATGCGAAAATACATTAACGAACTGAATGGGGTTGATTTAGGTACGCCTATCGACAATAATAATATGCGTGATAAAATTGTTGATGTGTTCAGTTCGTGGTCAAAAGGAAACAGCAATAACAAATTAAATGTACGTTTTGGTTCAAAAGAGGAAAAAGACCTGAAAGATTTACTGATAGGTATTTTTGATATGCAACGATTATCGGATGTGCCGGAACTCACAAGTTTGAAAAATGTTCGATGGGGAGTGGTTGCATACTGCAAACAAAAGTCTAAGTTACCTCTATGGTGTTTAAAGTATTCAACTTCTGTCGCAACAGACGATTTTCGTTCTTTGATTGATCAACTTGTAGAACTTATCCAAAAGGACGAGTTAAAAGAAGATGTGATCAAAAAAGTATTGAAAGTAACGACACTACTACAATTCGAATTATCAAGGGCTTTGCTTAATACTTCTGCCTTTGAAGAAGGGTTTAAATCTTTCATTCAAAATATTGAATCAGTTACTATTGAAAATGATTGGTGGAATGAGTTGAAAGAATACCTTACACAAAGAATGCAGGGTGAAATAGGTTTTTGGAAAGAAAACGATGTAGAAAGCAAGATAAAAGATTTCTATATTCAAAAAACACGCAAGCCGGAACCAAAGCCGGAACCAACTCCACAGCCGAACCCTGTTCCAGCATCACCGTCGCAACCAATCACTTCTATAGAAAAGGTTAGTAGAGCAAGAAACAAAGTTGCAAATGCAAGCAATACTTCGTCCATTGCTTTGAAAAATGTTTTGTTGCAGATACTTGAAAAATTTCCGCAAACAGCAGATATTATTGATGAAAATTTAGATGATTAAAGTATGAGAGCAGCAGAAAAAATAAAATCTTTTGCTTCGGTTTCTCAATTACTCGAAGATATTCAAAAAGACAGCCTCTCAACAGCTGTTTTGAATCGGCGTTATGCTGTTCGCTTTATTATGCTTGATAACTTCAATCTGTATCAGGAGTTTATCAAGGAAATGACAAAGTCTGATATTCAGATTTTTAACTTGGAACAGTTACTTGATTCTGAATATAAAGACAGTTGGATAACTACTGATACACTTGTTAATGCTATCAAAAACTTGAAAGGACAAGTTGTTGTTTCGCCGTTTTCCGAAATTGTCCGTTTCTATAAAGACGATAAATTCAAAGCATTGTTTGAAGGTATCTCGCTGATGGAACTTGATACAACTACAAGAATTTATATCCCGCTCATAGGCTTAAAGCACCGGTTTGAGAACTTTCTAAATACGTTTTCAAGAATTGAAGAATCTCAACCCATTTGGGCAGTTTATAGTTCCGTTTCACAACCTGTTGAAATTGATTTAATCTCCAATAATTTTCCGTGTCCTGATTCAATAAATTGCCTGAAAACAGTTTATGATTGGCTCGTTTTTTGGAAAACGCACGCGCCCACAGAACGCATACTTTGTGCATCAGATACAATTAATACATATTCAAGATACTCACAACCTGATAATATTTTTGATATAAAAAAAATAGAAACGGTAGATGTATTTATTGCACAAATTCTTAATGTTCAAATCGACATTGAATATAAGCAGGAAGAAGAAAATTTCTGGAAGCAACTTTTACTATATATCAAAAATAATAGTTTTTCTTTCAAGACGTTTGTAGAAGAACATTTTAATGTTCACAAACTTACAATTGAAAATCTATTAAACAAATGGACTTCGCCCGATACGACAGAATTTGACCGTTGGTTACTCAAACATTACTACTTGCAATTCATTGCTGATAATGAATACCTGAACGGTATTATTATTGATTGCGTTGATTATTCTACATTAAGATTATTTCGAGAAATTGCGCTTTCGATTTTTGTTGATACTAACACACAACGTCAGACTGTAGAACGCAATACACTGTTAAATCTGTTTTTACAACAGTATAAACTACCTGAATCAGATTTGTCGGAAATAAAAGAGCTAATTATGGATATTGCCAAAACCGATACCAACAAGGCTATTTCGCTTTGTTCAGGCAGATTTGAATTTGAAAAAGAGCTATTTATTGGTTGGTACAAAATTGGTGAATTGTCGTTATTTGAGCTACAAAAAATATATCCCAATTTTGCCGCTTACTTAAGCGATTTAAAGCTTGATAGTTGGGCAAACAAATACATTCAACTATATAAACAGGCAAAAGCAGAAGATAGATATACCGATGAAATAAAAAGTATAGTGGCTAAAAAAAATGCCAACGAAGATACATTTTACAAATGGTATAATTCCAGCGAATTTGAATTATCCAACGAACTGTTGGCAAAAGAAAAAGTTGATAAAACTTATTGGATTGATGGACTTGGTATTGAATATCTATCTTTGATCAAAGAGATAATAAACAAGTCGAATTTTCAAATAGAGAAATTGATAATTGCCAAAACAGGCATTCCATCAAGTACAGACCATAATAAATTTGAAAGTGTTGTCAAAATTGAAGATTTAGATAACTACATTCATAACAATTTGTATCAATACCCACAAACTATTT
>JAITVO010000090.1 GCA_031285765.1 Cytophagaceae bacterium
GCCCGTCTTTTTCGATCTGTATCAGGTCGATGTTTACGTTTTCCGTCCGGTTGTCGTTGCTCTTGTAATACACTTTCAGCAGGTCGCCCTTGTTTATTTCCTCCAGCAGGTCATCGTAATTGCGGCTCATCCGGTAAACGCCAAGTTTTTTGTCCATGCCCCAAAACTGTATGGCGAACACGGGGGTTTTCCCAGTCCGGGAGTCGATTTTGAAATCCCGCCCGCGCCACAGGACTAAATCCTCACGACTGACATAATCTTCGAGCCGTATGTTCTGCGCCTCAAATCCGAGCGAAGCCACCCACAGGTAAATGACCGACGAGAGGCAAATGAGTATGGATACGAACAGGCATTTGATTTTCATTGCACGGTATTACTTTATACTTTAATCTGCCGAGTAGGTGATTTTTGAAGTCGTTCCGCTTCTGGTTTCGACGATTTCGCCGGTATCGTTGATATAATAATCCCTTGTCGTTTTCGTTTGCACGCCTCGCTTCTCAACAATATCATCCAAGTGAATATGGTATCCGGTGTCTATGTGAAAGTTAAGGGTGCCACTTTCAGATTCGTCTTCTATGTTAATCCAGTATCTGTAAATTTCCTCCCTGTCGATCACGTGGTTGTTTTTCAGTACTACGAGGGTCATAAATGAGGCGTCGTAACAATTATTATCGACGATAAACACATCATATTCTTCGATTTTTGGTAATTTAATGTACATCAGATCGCCGACGCAATACAACTCCTCCAAACCTGTGATTTTGGTTGTGGTTGTTAAAAACATGATGCCGCCAATTTTTTTGCTATCAATCGGTAGTGGAGTTTCATCTCCGGGCAATTCCATATCTTCGTACCTTATACGGTTTTGTTCTTGCGTATGGTATCGCAACGTACCAAAATCAATTCTGCCTATGTTTTGTGCATATGAATCAGACACAGCGGGGAGCAGGAACGCGCAAAGGATTGCTGTGAGAATGGTTTGTTTCATTTTGAAATTACTTGTTTTCCAACGCAAATCTACTGAAAAAGACAATACACGCAAAACGGGCGGGCGGCGGTTGGGGGTGGCAGGAAATACTATCTATCATACTGCCGACCAAACCTGTTGAGCAATTCTTCGTATGTAGCTTCGTATTGTCGGCTGCCGATTATCTTGAATGGCTCGGCATTATCCGGGATGTCGGGGTTATCTCCGCACCTTACATATCCCTCAACTTCAAATACACGAAACACATTCGGTTTGACCTGTTCGTATTCCCGGCGTATAACGACCCCGTTATCCCGCTCGTCGGGCGTGGTGCAGTTGAGTTCGTGTGTGTCTATGCTGAATATCCGCCGGAACCTGTTATCCACAACGGAATAGACAACATCTGTAATCGCAGAAAACATTTGCCCCTGATACTTGCGGGTTTCAACAATGTCCTGTAAACCGTCCCCGTTCCAGTCGCGTATTTTACGGTGAATGATGGTTTCCCTGCCGGTTGTAAATTCCATGCTGTCAACGGTGCAACCCTTCGCGTCGAGCAGGAAATAGCACAGCAGCCGGGCTTCTTCCGTTTCTGTAATGATCAAAGTATTGTCGTTGACTGCCGCCACCAGCAGGGTGTCGGCCTGAGGTGTATTCGTGCCTTCGATACTCCCATATCCCATAACTGACGGTTCGGCCTCTACGATTTCGCCGGTATCTGAAATACGGTACGTTTTTGTTCCGCCACTACCCATGTAATCATGCAAGTCCCATACAGTTGTTACTGTAACATAAAGACCGCCGCCCGACTTGAACAACTCAAAACTCGTATACTCCTTATTATTATAATGCTCGTACCATTCTCCCTCGACATAAAGACCGAACACTCTTCTGCCGTTCTTTATTACATATAGATAGAACCTGTATGCGAAATCGCCTTCGTCCATCGGAATCAACACAAGGCTGACCTCCTTGTGCTTGAGCAGCGGAATGTATCTTTCCACATAGTCATACCCTCCCTGCTCCTTAAAAACAGTTGTGTCGTATCCCACCGTTTTTATGTCGATGCCGCCTTTGTACGGCAATTCGACATTATGCGTTATCTTATAATGCGTAGTGTCGCTTAAACCGCCATCCTGCGCCTGCAACGCGGTGGAGAACAGGAACGTGCAAAGGATTGCTGTGAGGATTGTTCGCTTCATTCTAAATTTATTTTTCAACGCAAACTTACTAAAAAAGCCGATGCCTGAAGTATCTTTTGCTGTCGAATCCCATCCATAATGACAGTAATCGAATCGTTGGGGGCAGTGTTTATTTCGCCTTCGAAACTATAATAAAGTTTTCTGTCAATCTGGCGGTTTAGCGTATCTTTTATGGAAGGTATGATTACGGAGGGGCGGTTACAGCCTTGCAAGTATTGCTATTGTCCAATATTCAACACCATTCAGAAACCGACATAAAGACCCCCGCCTAACACGGGCGCATAGTTGAAGTTTCTTAATTTCTTCGCCAAAATAAATGTTTTACAAAATATATAATCATATATTCTCATTGTTTCGCTCTTTACTATCCTGCGGGGCGGTTTGTAATTATATTGTATTGAGGGTACTGGAAAATACAGCGCGAGTTGCCCCCCTGAAAATTATGTATTTTTGCCCCCAAAGTATCCTTGTCTACGGGGTAATTTATAATTTAGTTTATTTATTCTTGCCTGCCTTCATTTTTCTCACACTCTCACCGGTGAGTTCAATTTGATGTGCCGAGTGTACGATTCGGTCAAGGATAGCGTCAGCGACTGTTGGCAGTCATAGCCAGCGAACTCTGTATAGCTGTGTTAAGGGACTCAATGTCATGGAACATCAATCCCTCAATGTCAGCATATATAGACTTATACATCAGCTTGACTGCATTTTCTACAAAAGCCTTGTCCTTGGGATGCCGGACGCGTGCCGGATACACCGCTGAGCCATAATGCTCGGCAAAAGCGGCAAAGTCATCATTAATTACCGGCTCGTTACGGTCGCTCCTGGTTACCGCAGACTTCAGATTGTCCGGGACGATAGCCATCGGTACACCTCCATAGAAATGTAAAGCGTTCTCACAGGTTTTTATCAGATCTTCTTTCTTCTGTGACCAGACTGCCTCGCAGTAGGTATAGTGGCTACAGGGCAGAACAGCAACGAAAATTTCTGCTGACCGGACTTCGCCCGTCTTTTCATCTACAATCTGCAGGCGGTCGCCTGCAAGGTCAATATCCATCTGATCTGCGGCATAATGCTCTACGTGCCCAACTGGGCGTGATACAAGCCTGTAGTACAGAGAACAGGGCGGCATGTTTCATCGTGTCGTGGTCGCATGGCGTGGTGGCAAGCTGGTTGAGTTCTTCAACCGTCAGGAACTCGCGGCGGGTTTCCTGTTCTTGTATGCCTTTGATTTTGGCGGACATGTCGATTGTCAAGTAGTCATAGATAAACACCTGTCTCAGCGTAGCTTTGAAAATGAGGAATTAGGTTGCGGTGGTGTTGTGCGATATTGTGCCGTTTTTGTTACCGCCACAGGAGTCAGTCATCAGGAACATTCTAAAATCTTCGGTAAAGCGGCTGTCTATTTTGTTGAACGGTATTATTTCATTTCCTCTAAGCTGATAACACATTGAATATAAACTATTTGTGCATTAGTGCAGCAAATATGGCACAAATAAAACGATTACTATCGGTTAGATTATCTCCGGATTTCTATTGTTTTTGTTCATTTGCTTCTGATGTTCATTGTCAATGAACGAACAAATATAGTGAACATTTGAACCGGGTAGTGATGCTACCCAATTTCTTTGCCCTATTGTTGCTCAATAAATGCCCATTTTGCCCAATTATTGCCCAATAGCCAATTCATAAAAACTTCCAGCACCAAAGCCCGTGTTTTTTGCTAATTTATATTTAGTAACAAGTTCCGCTAAATCATTAGTTGCTGTTCTTTTCGACACATTATTTATCTCCTGATACTCAGCATTAGTGATTTTTCCTTTTTCCTTCATGTGAGCTACTGCCTTGATTTGTCTTGCATTAAGCCCCAACTTACTCAACTGTTCTTCTGTGAGATTATTCTTAAAGAGCGTAACCGCAAAACCTCCATCTCGTTCTTCCAACTCCGGTTCGGGAAGTCCGGCTGTTTTGCAGGTCTCTATGATTCTTACCGTACCGCTTCCCCAAGCATCAATTAAACCTCCTTTAAAGCAAACATCGGCAATAATAAGATTTCGAGGTCTTGAAGAATGGTGTTGTTTGAGCTTCTCTAATGTTACTCCTTGCGGAAGTTCGCCATCGTTCCAGATACTGATTTTGTCATCATACACCCGAATTTGTGTAAACACGCTCATATAAGTCCGGTGGATCAGCGCATTCAATAGCATTTCGCGAATAGCCGGAATAGGGTATTCATTATTTTCGATCCGATACAGTCCTTCAAACGTTACAGGACGAATGAGCCTCATCGTCCTTACCAATATAAATCTGTCCCCCTTGTGCATTGGCAAAACCACATATCCATTTCAGATAGTCATCGTGCCATGAGGATTTGTATTCTATATTTTGTTGTTCGGGCATAACATTTTGGCTTTAAATATTCGCATTATTGATAACCAACTGATTGGCGGCATTCCAAATAGTGCTGTGCATTTCGGCTCGCTGTTGCTCTCTGCTCATGATGTTATTCTTCAAAATAATCACTATCCATTTTCTTTACCTCATAATTGAATTTTGTAGCAACGCCCACTCCATATTCTATCATTAAATCTGCTAATTTTTTCCCATCAATCAGTACGATTTTTGTGTCGTTTTTGGGCTGATAATCATTAGCTTCTTTGGTGAAATAAGAAGTTGTTATGAAAATTCCCTTCTTTGCTCCCTGACCAGCCAAAGCGCCGATAAATTTATGGATTTCAGGTCGTCCTACTACTCCTTCCCATTTTTTTGCCTGAATATATATGGAGTCTAATCCCAATTTGTCTTCGTTAATGATTCCATCTATTCCGCCATCACCCGACTTACCAATCACTTTCCCTGCCTCCTTGCGTGAACCGCCGTATCCCATTTTTATTAATAAATCAATCACAAGACGTTCAAAAAAACCTGGCGAACAGTCTTTTATTCTCCCTATTAATTCAAGAGCGAGTTCTTCTTTAAGTTGATTGTATGAATAATCTAAAAGTTCTTCAGGAGGTTGGCTGCTGATTGATTCCAGTTGTATGGTTTCTGTATCGCGACTGTTTGGAACACTCTCTTTTCTAATATTTTGCCATTCAATAAATTCGGGAAATTGTTTTAGATATGCGATATTTATTTCGGTTGGTTTTTGACTCAATACTTTCAATCCATTATCTGTTATTTTCAAATATCCCCGTTTGGGTGTATCAATTAATCCGGCCTTTTTCATATAAGTTCGTGCCCAACTTACGCGACTTCCAAACACGAAGGTCTGACCACTCGGCAAAAGTTCCTTCCGTTCTTCGTCTGTTATTTTGAACTCTTTTGCCAATAAATCAACTACTATATCCAACTTGTAGTCTTTTCCGTCACATATCTGTTTTAAAAGCGGAAGCATTATTGTTTGAAAATCTGGTATCATAAACTTATTTTTTA
>JAITVO010000109.1 GCA_031285765.1 Cytophagaceae bacterium
CTGTAATTTAATTAACAGAATAAATTGAGCTAAACATGTCAAATTTAAAAACTTATGCCGCTAAACTTGCCGACATCAGCACTGCACTGAACGGCGCCTGCAACAGCGACGAAATTATGAAACGCAACAGAAAGATTAAAAAAAGTAACATTGTGCTTCTGTGCCTTATCGTTGCTTATTTTGCCTGCGAAACCATTGAGTTTGCGACAGGATATAAACTGATAACTCATGTTACGCAGTAATTACTTTTGGTAGCCTTGAAAAGGTTTAATTTTTCATAAGAACAGGCGAGCTGGTCGCTGAGCGTGTCGAAGCGGAGCATTGCCTGTTCTTATGAAGAGTAGGCTTTTCAAGCCAAGTGCGTAACAAGAGTAATTAAGAGATGATAACGCAAATTTTCACGGATAGAAAAAAAATCGCGCTAATCTGTGTTATCCGCATTTACTTGTTTATTTTAATATTCTACTATGACACATTTTTTTGCCAGCGACAACAACGCAGGCGTTCACCCCAAAGTGATGGAGGCATTGATGGAGGCAAATAGCAATCATGCCATCAGCTATGGCGACGACTACCATACACGAGAAACGACAACTCTTTTCCAAAAAGTTTTTGAAACCAATTTGGATGTTTTTTTTGTGTACAACGGCACGGGCGCCAATGTAACCGCTTTGCAGGCATTGATGCGTCCGTTTGAGGCGGTTATCTGTGCACAAACAGCCCACATTAATTGCGACGAGTGCGGCGCTCCCGAAAAGCATGCTAACGCAAAACTGCTCACCGTAAAAACGCCCGACGGTAAACTGACGCCCGAACTGATTGCCCTGCATCTGCACGGCTTTGGCGACCAGCACCACTCACAGCCCAAAGTGGTTTCTATAACGCAAAGCACCGAAATGGGAACTTTGTATTCGATTGACGAGTTAAAAGCAATTTGCAACTGTGCACACAAAAACGGTCTTGCCGTTCATCTCGACGGCGCCCGCATTGCCAACGCCGCCGCAGCTCTTGGCTGTTCGTTTGCCGATATTACGTGGAGGGCGGGCGTTGATGCGGTTTCGTTTGGCGGCACAAAAAACGGACTGATGTTTGGCGAGGCAGTGCTGTTCTTCAATCGCACGCTGGCGCAATACGTTCCGTTTATTCGGAAACAGACCGCACAGCTGCATTCCAAAATGCGATTTATTTCGGCACAGTTCAAGGCATATCTTACCGATGAACTTTGGCGTAAAAATGCGCTTCGTGCCAACCGAATGGCAGCAATGCTGGCTGAACGGGCATCGAAAATTCCCCGCATAGAGCTTACGCAAAAGGTTGAGGTAAACAGCGTTTTTGCGGTAATCCCGAAAGAGTGGATTGAGTCGTTGCAGGCGCAGTCGTTTTTTTACGTTTGGAACAACGAAACATCGGAAGTGCGCTGGATGACCTCGTTCGACACCACCGAAGAAGATGTTGAAAACTTTGTAGCGATGCTGCAAAGTATGAGCGCAAAGGCAGTGAACAAATGAAAATACTCGGTCAGCATCAGTCATACGAAAAGAGGCGGTTGATTCACAGCTTGATTCTTCCGCTCCTTTTTCTGTTTTTGATGTTTACCGTAAGGCTTGTGGAAACACTCGAAAACGTCAATCTGCACTTTCTTGGCATCAAGCCGTTGAGCATCGAAGGATTGACAGGAATTTTGACCATGCCGTTTGTTCACGCAAGCTGGAATCATCTGTGGAACAATGCTCCCTCGTTTCTCATCCTTTCCGTCGGGCTGTTTTACTTTTATCGCCCCATTGGTTACAAAGTATTTTTCACCATTTACTTTTTGGGAGGCGCACTGCTGTGGATGATTGCCCGCAACTCGTGGCACGTGGGCGCAAGCGGATTAATTTACGGACTTTCGGCATTTCTCTTTGTCAGCGGCATTTACCGTCGTTACATTCCACTGCTGGCAATCGCTCTTTTGGTTGTATTTCTTTACGGAAGCCTTGTTTGGGGATTGTTTCCATGGCATCAGTTTGTTACCTATTCGTGGGAAGGACATTTTTGGGGTGCATTTGCAGGGATATTCGCCGCAGTTATTTATCGTAAACAAGGACCGCAGCGTCCCGTTATCGACATACCCGACGAGCCTGAAGACGAAGCGCCTTATTGGGAACTGCCCGAAAAACAGGAAACACAATAATTGTTCAAAGTTTAAGAAACTGTTTGAATTATTATACCTCTTCGGAAAATGTAAAGAAATGTTCATTCGACAAGTTATTTTTGGCTAAAACCAATTTGTTTTGCATCTCCTATCCATCGGCTAAAGGATGTGCAGGAAATAGCTTTAGTCAAAATTATCAATGCTGTTTCTAAAAATGTCTAATTATGTTTTAATCCAAAACAACTTCTAAGGTTAGATTTAAAACATTGAACTCGCAACTTTGAACCTTAAAAAGACGTACCTTTGCAGCCGATAATAAAAAACGTTCAACAACAATGCAAAACAAAATAATAATACACGAACATAAACAGTTCGACAATATTGACTACTCCGAAACAAGTTTGCGTAATCAGGAGTTTTATCACTGCCAATTTGAGAAGTGTGTTTTTACAAAAAGCGACCTTTGTGGAATTTGTTTCGAAGATTGTGTTTTTGATAATTGTAACTTCACAATGCCTTCGATAAAAGGTACAGCATTCAGGAATGTTGATTTCAGAAATTGTAAAATGCTTGGCATCGACTTTACCGAATGTAACAAATTCGTACTCTCATTTCGATTCGATAGCTGTACACTGGATTACAGCATATTTTCGGGCGCAAAAATACCCAAAACACACTTCCTGAAATGTTCGCTTAAAGAAGTCGATTTTACCGACGCCAACATTGCATCATCCGTATTTACCCAATCCGACTTGACAGATGCAACATTCTTTAATACCACTCTTGAAAAAGCTGATTTTCGGAATGCTTTTAACTTCAACATCGACCCCGAACATAACAAACTGAAAAAGGCAAAATTCTCCGCTCTACAGTTAGAAGGACTGCTTTGCAAATATCAGTTGGATATTGATAACAACGTTTAAGGTTGAACCCTAAACTTTGAACTCGGAACCATTGATAAACTGTTTGAATTAAAAGTTTTTTTTTGACAATGTGGACAATAAATTAACAAGCACCAAGTGCAAATCAAACATTAATTAAGCACATTAGACTCAATAAGTACATTATCTTTACAAAAATATTATATGATGACAACAAAACTGTATCCTTTGAAATTCATCCCTATACTGATGGATAAAATATGGGGCGGCACAAAATTGCACTCGCAGCTCGGAAAACCGATGAAAAACATGCCTAATATCGGCGAAAGCTGGGAACTGTCGGGCGTAAACAACAATGTTTCGCTTGTTTGCAACGGTTTTCTGAAAGAAAATGACCTGAATGAGTTGATCGAAATTTATATGGGCGATTTGGTAGGCGACCATGTTTATGAAAAATTCGGAAATGAATTTCCTCTGCTTATCAAGTTTATCGATGCCCGCGAAGCATTGTCGATTCAGGTGCATCCCAATGACGAGCTGGCAAATAAACGGCACAATTCGTTTGGTAAAACCGAGATGTGGTACATAATGCAGGCTGACGGCGACGCTTATCTCATCAGCGGTTTCAATCAAAAAATAACACCGCAGGCTTATGTAAAAGCAGTTGAAGAAAAAAAACTCGAAAACCTTTTGGCAAAACACAAAGTTGTGTCCGGCGACATCTTCTTTATGCCTGCCGGGCGGGTTCATGCCATTGGCGCCGGCATTATGCTTGCCGAAATACAGCAAACATCGGACATCACCTACCGTATATACGATTTCGACCGGCGCGATGCCGATGGCAACACTCGCGAGCTTCATACCGAACTGGCACAGGATGCTATTGATTACAACATTCCCGAATCGTACCGCACCGTTTACGCGCAAAAAGAAAACAAGGTGGTAACAGCCGTCGAATCTCCCTTTTTTGTTACCAATGTATTGAATTTGAACAGACCTGTAGAACGCGATTATTATGCGCTCGACTCGTTTGTTATCCTTATGTGCATGGAAGGAAGCGCAACTATTGAGTATGGCGACAACGAACAAGAGGCGATAAGCCGGGGCGAAACTGTGCTTATACCTGCCGACATGCACGATATACAGCTGACTCCCGAGTCAACCGTAAAACTTTTGGAAGTATATTATCCGTGATTCTTTTTATAAATTGTGAGTGATGAATTGAGAACTATTAATTTTTCTATATATCTTCTGTTTTTTTAGATGTAAGATAAAACATAACTGCAATGATGAAGTTATTAACAATTATTCTTTACCTTTCAGGATTTTATTTTCAGGTATTTGCACAGCCAGCCCTCCATAAAGTGGCTGCTGAGTGGGAACAGTTACAGGAGGCTGACGACAATGAAAAAAATTACCGTTTTTATTCTTTTGTAGAAATGCTGTCCGAAAATGTATTTACAGAAAAAGCGTCGCTGCCGTCGGAGTGGATTTATACGAAAGTTCCTGCTTCTGATTTATATTTTGCCGCAGGTATTCTGCGGTTTACACAGCAACCCTCGCGTATGATATGGCTGTTGTGTACTGATAATGAAACTGCAAGTTCGGTTTTTGTTAAGCCGATTAATTTGACGGAAAACGAACCAATGAAAATTGTAGCTGATTTTGAGCTATTGCAAGATGGAAGTGAGGCAATGTCGCTTGCGATTTCGGTAAATGACAAAAAATATGTGGAAATTCAGGATATTGAAGTGAGTATTCAGTTCTCGAAGTTGAGTAAAAACCATGTGGACAGCGAAAAGGAACAGCTATGCACCGAAATTGGAAAACGACTGCAACGCCTGCTTAAAGATGAATCGTTGTTTGATAATCGGCTGACAGATTATGAACGGTTATCAACCGTTATTTCACCGGATAAAAAAGTAAAATTATGTACGTGGAATGTGGAGTCCAGTTTGAGCGAACATCATTTTTATGGAGTTTTAGCAATTCGTACAAATTCAAAGCTAATGGTGTACAAATTGAATGATGAAAGGAATATATTGAAGAATGCTGCGTTTGAAACATTGTCGCCTGATAAATGGTATGGTTGTATTTATTACGATATTCTTGAACATAAATACAAAGGAAATACCTGTTACACCTTACTTGGATTTAATGGCAACGATGCCTTTTCGCAAATTAAGGTTGTAGATATTCTTACATTTTCAGAAAAAGAAAATCCAGCGCCCAAATTTGGCGCTTCTGTTTTTGCTGATACATACAAAAATAACAGACGTATTATTTATGAATACAGCAAAAAGGTTACTATGATGCTGCGCTACGATACCCGCGAAAGGATGATTGTTATGGATAATCTTTCGCCATTCGACCTTTTATACCAAAACAATTTTCGTTATTATGGTCCTGATTTTTCGTATAACGGGTTTAAATTTGAAAAAGGAAAGTGGATTTATTATCAGGATATTGATTTACGTAACCCAGATACAAATAATTAGAAAACCTCTAAAAACTGTTTTTCCATCGCAATGCCCTTT
Source organism: Cytophagaceae bacterium (assembly GCA_031285765.1). Lineage (GTDB taxonomy): Bacteria > Bacteroidota > Bacteroidia > Bacteroidales > Marinilabiliaceae > WRMI01. Next base: position 5,553 of record JAITVO010000109.1, read on the forward strand.
CGCCAAAATGCTTATTTACTTTAGGGAGCTCCGCTTTGGTTTCAGGCACAAGCCTCGAAAAATCTAATTGTTAGAAGTTACCATTAGTTATTTGAGTTTGAAGTTTGCTAACTTTTGTAAAACATATTGCAAAATGTCAGAAGAATTCCATACCTTTGACGGGCAAAATATCGACAGTACCGTATTTTGATTATCAAAAGATTAACCCGTTTAATTTATAATTACAGATGAAATTCGTAGTTTCAAGTTTAGATTTGTTATCACATCTTCAGTCAATCAGCAGGGCTATTTCGAACAAAAGCCAGTATCCTGTTTTGGACTGTTTTCTTTTCGATTTACAGGGAACCAAATTAAGTATAACCGCCTCCGACCTTGAGGTTACAATGACTACCGGTATGGAAGTTGATGTTACCGAAGGCAACGGAAAGGTTGCTCTGCCATCGAAAATGCTGCTCGAAATTCTGAAAAAACTTCCAGAACAACCCCTGACTTTCGAAATTTCTTTCGAAACACGTGTTGTGGATATTATTTCGGAAAGAGGTAAGTACAATTTTGTGTCGCAGCCCGGCGAAGACTATCCGACTGTGCCCGAAATTGACGACGACAAGGCAAATAAAATACAGTTGCCTATTACTTTGCTGATGACCGGCATCAATAAAACACTGTTTGCCACTGCCGACGACGATTTGCGTCCAGTAATGAACGGCATCCTGATGGAGCTGAACAGCGAAAGTCTTACTTTTGTAGCCTCCGATTCGCATAAATTGGTTCGTTATCGTCGTAATGACGTTAAGGGCGAATTTGACGCATCGTTTATTCTCGCCAAAAAGCCCGCAGGCTTGCTGAAAAACGTGCTTCCGCGCGAAACAGGCGATGTGATTGTGGAATTCGACAATAAAAATGCATTTTTCAATCTTCCCAATTACAAACTTGTATGTCGCTTGGTCGAAGGCAATTATCCGTCGTATGGTGCAGTGATTCCGCAGGATAATCCCTACAAGGCAAGCATCGACAGAGTTGATTTTGCCAACACACTGGGACGCGTATCCATCTTTGCTAATCAGGCAAGCAACTTGGTTAAGCTCAATTTAACCAACAATAAAATGATGGTTTCGGCACAGGATATCGACTTCTCCGTTTCGGCTTACGAAGAGCTGAACTGCCAGTACGAAAGCGATGACATGGAGATTGGTTTCAAATCGGTTTTCCTCACTGATATTCTGGACAATCTCAGCTCCAACGACGTTATTATCGAGATGTCGAATCCGTCGCGTGCGGCACTGTTCCTTCCTTTTGAGAAAGATGACAACGAAGAGGAACTGATGCTGCTGATGCCGATGATGATTAATGCATAAATCGTAACAAGTGGATTAGTCCCCTTGCCAAAGTAAAACGGTTATCCTCGCGAGGATAACCGTTTTTTTTTGTGAGTATGGCGTATTAAATACATCGCATCAAAATTGTATATAATCGATAGCTCCTACCCTATACAGTGTAATCATTAAAAAAATAGATAGATATTGCAACGGTGATGTTTATTGTCCATGTTGCGACGGATTCTGCCGTTGGACTGTTTTTTAACAATAATTAATCGAAAACTATGGAAAACCTTAGTTTATGAGTGTAACTTAAGATGTAATTTTGCGGCTCAATTTAAATCAATATTAGTGATGAGAAAAGTAATATTTCTTTTTGACGCAGCGCGTGTTTTTGCGATGGCTGTTTGTGTATGTTTAGTTGCCTTTTTGGCAAGTTGTGATAAGCCTGACGACCCGGAACCTGATCCTAAACCCTCGAGCAGTTTGGAGTCCATCTCCATAACCGCTCCTACGGTTAAGGATGCAAATCGGACAATTACCGATAAGGCCGGCGAGTTCAGCTATGCGGACAAAGCGGATGCTACCGTTAAGATGACCTTCAAGAATGCCGAACCGGCAGCGAAGGACAGCGCGATAGTAATCGACTTGGTATCGAAAGTTACGTGGTTGACCACGGTTACGAAAGTTGCCCTTGCGGGCGATTTGGTTTTAACGCCGACCCTTACGGGAACGGATAAGATAAGCGTTAAGTACGGAACTTTGGAAGTAAAAGACCTTTTTACGGTGTCGAACACATCGTTCAAAGTGACGCGGAGCGGCAAGTCTGCCGACATGCCATTTTTCGGCTTTAACAAAGTTGAAGCCATCGGAGAAGCGACGAATGAAGTAACGTATGTTACGGAAAGCGGTAAAGACTACACGGTCAACACCTTGACCCAAACCTTCAAGTTAAGTCACAGCGATGGGACAACTAAGGAAGTTGAGGTTAAAGTCCTGGAAGCCAAGATGGATATTACCGGTGTTACCCCGGTGTTGGTAGGGTATGAGGAACTGAAGGATAAATTCTCACAGACAGTGGAAATTGTGGATCCGGCAACTCCGATGGAGAGGAAGGTAGCTGTTTATAGCTATACTGTCAGGAGGAATTATTCTGTAGGAGCACCTTCGGATACGACATTTACTTATGTTTTCGAGCCGCAGATTAATATTCCTTTTGCTTCTTATATTTTTTCTCAGTTAGATTCTTGGCCCAATAATTTGGTTTTCGAGGCCGAAGAAATAATTGAAGAGAATGTTGCGCTTTTATCCAGCACGAATGTCACGAGTAATTTAAAAGTGGATTTGTACAAGGGTGAATATGGTATTAAATATAAGTATTTAATATTAGAGGATTTTTCTAAACTTGTAGCTTTTTCATTTGTTTTTCCGAAAGAATTGAAGTATTCGGAAAAAGATATGGAAGCCATAACACTCAGTGCACCGGAACCTGAAGCCAAAGTTGAGGGAACCACTTATGATCCTGGTTCTTATTCAGATCAGACACTGTTTAAACCGGAGATTTCGGTTTCTTACGGAGATGTTAAGTTTACTGCACGTGCCCCCCTTAGTGCTATACTGTGGTGAGAGTAGTTTCAAATCTTACTGATGCTAACGGAAGAGGCGCTGAAATGAGTTCAGTAATAAAAATACCGTCCCTGTCTAAAGACAGGGACGGTATTTTTGTGTAAACGCATATCTTTCGCACGGAAAAAAGAAAAATACGTCACCTAAGGGTGTTTGATAATAATAATCTTTATTTGCGTATTAATAATCATAGCGTCCTTATCTAAAGACAAGGACGCATCTACAGCCGCCATACTACTCATCAGTACCACATGCACCACTATCCCAAGTTTTGGTCGGATTGCAATTCACCCCACCTTTGGATGTTTTGTTACAAAAAACACCATTATTCGTTGTGGCTCCAGTACAACTTGGCGAAGCACCTCTTGTCACTCTCCATCCACTTGCATAAGTGAAAGTTTTGTTTTTGATATGTTTACCATATAAGAAATCTTTCACTAATACTTAAAAAAACGGCGGAGCATACTGTCACTTATGGATTTGTCACGGATGGCTTCCCATTCGGACTTTGCGATTTGCAAACGTTGCCGGTAAATGCTATTGTTTCTGCTTTAACACCACCACATCCAAATCAGCCTTTCCTTCCACCGCTTTCGCAAACTCAAGAAAGTGCACGCTTTTATTGTGCGCTTCGATGGCTTCTTTTGACTTCCACTCTTCAACAAAAGTAAGGTTCAAAGGATTGTCAATATCTTCATACAGAATGTATGAAATATTTCCCGACTCTTTTCGGGTGCCTTCTACAATGGCTCGAAACGCCGGCGCAAGTTCGTCTTTGTATTCGGGGTAAACCCTTACATGAGCTACAATAGTAAGCTCGTTTTCTGTTGTTTCCATTTGTATAACTGTTGTTTTTGAATTTGACTTCGACTCCGGCGTTTTACAGTTTGTAAACAGTAAAACGGGGAAAATACACAATAATTTAATACCTTTCATAAAACAAATTATTTAATTTTGAGTCGCCAAAGATATAACTATTTGTGCAATTGGCGAAAAACTTACAGAGATATTTCACTAAATGATGAAACAGAACGATTCTATTTATAACTTTGCAGCCGATTTTTTAACTGATAATACCCATGAAAATTTTCTGTATTGGGCACAATTACGAAGCACATGCCAAAGAACTGAAGAATCTGTTGCCTGCCGAACCTGTTATTTTTATGAAGCCCGATACAGCTTTGCTTCGCAACAATGCCCCTTTTTACATTCCCAATTTTTCGGGCGAAGTTCATCACGAAGTAGAACTTGTTTTCCGCATCAATCGCTTGGGAAAAGGAATCAATGAAAAATTCGCACATCGTTATTACAACGAAATAGGGTTGGGCATCGACTTTACAGCCCGAGACATTCAATACCAACTGATGCAAAAAGGACTTCCGTGGGAAAAATGCAAGGCATTCGACGGCTCGGCAGTCATCTCCGAATTTGTCGATGTCAATCATTATTCCAACCCGAATGCGATTTCTTTTCGACTCGAAGTCAATGGCGATGTGCGACAACATGGCAACAGTGGCGATATGCTGTTCGGCGTCGACAGAATAATCTCCGAACTGTCGAAATATTTTACCTTAAAGATAGGCGACCTGATTTATACGGGAACGCCTGCAGGAATAGGCGCTGTTGCAATAGGCGACAGGTTAAAGGGTTTTATTGAAGATGAGTGCTTTTTCGATTTTGTGGTGAAATGATTTTTTTTAATATTATTATGATTGAAGGGGGAAGAAATTGGGGAATGAAGAAAGGGAACTGTAATCTTATGTTGCGCAGCGACTTTTTTATACAAAGCCTTATTGCAGTATAAAAAATGTGCCTGTATTCGCATAAATTTAATTCAATTGCGAATCCTGCTTTTTATCATTATTAATAGATATTTTTTTTAGAAATTTTGCGCGCTTAAAAACACATTGGATTCTAAACCAAAATTACACACATAATGAAAAGAGACGAAACGATTTTTGATTTAATCAACAATGAGAAACACCGTCAGATGAGCGGTATTGAACTGATTGCTTCGGAAAACTTTGTAAGCAGTCAGGTAATGGAAGCAATGGGGTCGGTGATGACCAACAAATATGCCGAAGGGCTGCCGGGAGCACGCTATTATGGCGGTTGCCAAATTGTTGACCAGAGCGAAAACATTGCTATCGAAAGGCTGAAAGAACTTTTCGATGCCGAGTGGGCAAATGTGCAGCCTCACAGTGGCGCACAGGCAAACATGGCAGTTTTTACAACCGTACTTGAACCCGGCGATACCTTTCTTGGGCTTGATCTTTCGCACGGAGGACACCTTTCGCACGGCTCGCCGGTGAACAGTTCGGGTATTCTTTACCGCCCTGTTGCTTACGGAGTAAAGAAAGATACGGGGCGCGTGGATTACGACATGATGGAAGCGCTGGCAATCAAGCACAAACCGAAACTTATTGTCGGCGGCGCTTCGGCTTACTCACGCGACTGGGATTACGAGCGTATGCGTGCCATAGCCGATAAGGTGGGCGCTATACTGATGGTTGACATGGCGCATCCCGCAGGGCTAATTGCGGCAGGTTTACTCAACAATCCTGTAAAATACGCGCACGTAGTAACATCTACAACCCACAAAACGCTGCGTGGACCTCGCGGAGGCATTATTTTGATGGGAAAAGATTTCGACAATCCTTTCGGAAAAACAACCAAGAAGGGCGAGATTCGCAAAATGTCGTCGCTACTCGATTCGGCAGTGTTTCCGGGCATACAGGGCGGACCACTCGAACATGTGATTGCCGCCAAAGCTGTTTCGTTTTTCGAAGCGTTGCAACCCGAATACAAAGCCTACCAGACGCAGGTGAAAAAGAATGCCGCTGAAATGGCTCGCCTGTTGATTGCCAAAGGCTACGACATTGTTTCGGGCGGAACCGACAATCACAGTATGCTGGTTGACCTCCGCTCAAAATTTCCCGATTTAACAGGAAAAAAGGCAGAGAATACGCTTGTGCAGGCAGACATCACTATTAACAAAAACATGGTGCCGTTTGACGATCGGTCGCCGTTCCAGACTTCGGGCATACGGCTTGGAACACCCGCGCTTACAACTCGCGGACTGAAAGAGCAGCACATTGCTCCCGTAGTTGATTTTATTGACGAGGTACTTTCGAACGCCGACAGTCAGGATGTGATTGTACGGGTGCGTAAAGGCGTGAACGAAATGATGAAAGAGTTTCCGCTGTTTGGATATTGATGAATTAGCGTATCTGTAAAGGTAGCCTCTAAAAATTAGATTTTTTGAAACTTGCGACTGAAACAAAAGCGGAGTTTGCTAAAGTAAATGAGCAGTTTGGCAAAAGAGCGTAACGAAAAAAAGCAGTTTTTAAAAGCTCCAAAAAAAAGCTTGCCGGAGAAATTTATCGGCAAGCCTTTTTTTTGTTAAGGTTCTATACACTACATAAACAGTAGAACTGGCTAATGAAACAGCTATAAAATTTCGGGCGTTTTCTCTGTGGAATTTTTACTTCCAATTTTTGATTCCTGATTTTTTTGTATCTTCGCGGCGATGAAAATTCAGGTTTCTTTTAATAGTTGGCTTGCATGAGCGAAAAAAACAGTTCGGAGATGTCGTTTCTTGAACATCTCGAAGAGTTACGCTGGCACATTATCCGGTCGCTGGCAGCAGTATTGATACTGGCGGTACTGGCTTTTATTTTCAAACGGATTCTTTTTGATATAATCATTCTGGGTCCTATTCACCCCGATTTTTTTACGAACAGAGTTTTTTGCATGATTGCCGAGCGGTTTAACATGCCCGCAATCTGCATTAATCAAACACCGTTAGCGCTTCAAAACATCAATATGTCAGGTCAGTTTACCATGCACCTGTGGATTGCCGTTATTGCAGGAATTATTATCGCATTTCCCTATATTTTCTGGGAATTTTGGAAATTCATCCGTCCGGCGCTTTATCCCGAAGAGATAAAACAAAGCCGTGGCGCCATCTTTTTTGCAAGTATTCTTTTTTCAATCGGGATTCTTTTTGCCTATTACTTGATATGTCCGCTGTCGATAGAGTTTTTTGGCAACTACAAAGTGAGCGAAAGTGTGGAAAATATCATTAATATCGACTCTTATATATCAATTATTTCGTCGATTATTCTGGCTTGCGGAATCATGTTCGAGCTGCCCATGCTGATATTCTTTTTAAGCAAAGTGGGCTTGGTAACCACCCGATTTCTACGAAAATATCGTCGTCATGCCATCGTAATCAGCCTTGCCGTTTCAGCCATCATTACCCCACCCGATGTGGTCAGCCAAATAATGGTTTGTATTCCCATCATCGCGCTGTACGAAGCTGGAATCATCATCGCGAAGCGAATCGAAAAGAAAAATCAGAGTACCTGAATCAGAAAAATTTAATTAGAGATGTTATGGAAATCGGTCATGATGTTTTGCATACCAAAGATTTGGTAAAACGATACAAGAGCCGCACAGTTGTTAAAGGAGTTTCGGTAGAAGTGAAACAAGGCGAGATTGTTGGGCTTCTGGGTCCGAATGGCGCAGGAAAGACTACCACTTTTTACATGATTGTAGGGCTGATAACCCCCAACGATGGCGAAATATATTTGAACAAAGACCCCATTACTAAACTACCTGTTTACCGACGCGCACAGAAAGGCGTCGGCTATCTGGCGCAAGAAGCAAGCGTGTTCCGAAAGCTGAGCGTTGAAGATAATTTACGAGCAGTTTTGGAAATGACCAAGTTTCCGAAACAGTATCAAAAAGAGAGGACTGAAGAGTTGCTCGAAGAGTTTGGACTGACGCATATTCGCAAGAGTTTGGGTATTCAGTTGTCGGGCGGCGAGCGACGCCGAACCGAAATTGCCCGTGCGCTGGCAATCAACCCCAAATTTATTTTACTCGACGAGCCGTTTGCCGGCGTTGACCCCATTGCCGTTCGCGACATTCAGGAGATTGTAGCAAAGCTGAAGTACAAAAACATCGGCATTCTCATTACCGACCACAATGTTCACGAAACACTTTCGATAACCGACCGTGCTTACCTTCTTTTCGAAGGTAAAATATTGAAAGCCGGTTCTGCAGAAGAATTAGCCGAAGACCCCGACGTAAGGCGCGTTTATCTTGGCGATGACTTTGAATTAAAACGACGAGTATTCGAAACCGAAGAATAGAAAGCTCCAAGTTCAAAATTGAATTTACAAACAATCTTTGCCCAAAATATACGTTTAACATGCATTATATCTCTGAAAAAGATATAATGCACGTTGAATAGACAGTACTTACAAGCAAACAGGATAATTGTACATAAATCCTGACAGGGTTTTGAACAGTATTCAGATTGTTGAGGTCGAAAGCAGAATTAATATACACTGTTGATGATAAACAATAAATAGTTGATATATATTGTTTGGTAATTCAGCCATACAGTTTTAAACCGCAACGATATATTGGGCGAGTACAAATATACATTTTCTGACCGCAACGGTATATCGGGCGGGTACAAATACACATTTTCCGACCGCAACGGCATATCGGGCGAGTGCAAATACACATTTTCCGACCGCAACGGTATATCGGGCGAGTGCAAATACACATTTTCCGACCGCAACGGCATATCGGGCGGGTACAAATGCATATTTTCCGACCGCAACGGTATATCGGGCGAGTGCAAATACATCGTGGCGGCGCTAAAACATTGTATTTTGCATAATAAATAGATAAACATCAAGTATTAATAACTCATGTTACGCAGCATTACTTTTGATAGCCTTGAAAAGGCTGTTTTGCGTAACATGAGTTTGTAATATGGCATAACATTGCTTCTTTATATCAAATTAATTTTATAATGCAGCATTGTTGTACATAAGCATACAACATTATAAAATTAATTTCACTTTTCAATGCTTTAGCATACCAAATTATTTCTTTAATGTTTCCATTTACATGCAGATAATATATGGGTGTTATGTATGAGGAAATACCTAACGGCATTATGAAACATGTTTTGCGTAACAACAGTTAGTAACTATATAGCAGTGTGCACAATTCATTGCCGTTGGCTTTAGCCAACGGAGTGAAATATGAAATCCACGGATTTTAGCCCCAAACAAACTCCTGATATGCATTGTTAACTAATATTACGCAGTGACTTGAAAAGCTAAATTTGCATAACCGCAAGCGAGCGAAGCGTTGCCTGCGGTATGCCGGAACTGTAAAATTTTATTTCTCAAAACTGCAATTAATTTGCATCACATCGCACAAGGTTTGTATATTTGCACCGAAATTGTAATAAAATAAAACGCTGTACAGTATGATTTTTATTAAGAAACTTGTGTTCAATCCCGTTCAAGTAAACACCTATATGGTTTACGATGATACCAAAGAGTGTGTTATTATCGACCCTGGCATGTCCAACATTTCCGAAAACCAGAAGTTTGCCGCAATGGTCGAAAAATTGAAACTGAAACCAGTGAAAGTGTTGCTGACACATGCGCACTTCGACCATGTTCTCGGATGCACTTTCGTAAGCGACCGTTACGAACTGCTGCCCGAAGGTTGCAGCGACGACGAGTTTATCCTTAAAAACACCAAAGAATATGCCGCTCAGTTTGGATTTGCTCTGAACGAAGCCCCGCCCCTGTTAGATAATTACTTCGCGCAAGGCGACAAAGTATGCTTTGGCAACTCCACACTCGAAGTAATTCATGTGCCGGGACACTCGCCGGGCAGCCTGCTTTATTATCATCCCGAATCAGGAATCCTGCTGTCGGGCGACGTGCTGTTTGCAGGAAGCATCGGCAGGAGCGACCTTGTTGGCGGAAATCACAAACAGCTCATCGACGGTATCTATGATAAGCTGCTCACGTTGCCCGACACCGTGAAAGTGTACCCTGGTCATGGAGCCGAAACAACCATACTGAACGAAAAAAGTTACAATCCATTTTTGAGGCGCGAGGTGAAAAAAGTCATTGTTCAGGACGAAAAATAGTTGTTTCATTGCGCCCGATTTACGATTAGTATCAAAATAAAAATATAGTATTGAGATATAAGAAAAAAGAGATGACAGATAATTCATTTGTATATCGCCACATTGGACCCCGCAATGAGGATGTTGAGTACATGTTAAACAAAATGGGGCTTAACTCGCTTGACGAACTGATTGACCAAACGGTTCCGAAAGCCATTCGCATGTCGCAACCGTTGAACATCAGCGCAGGCTTGGCAGAAGACAAATTCCTTGTGAGAATAAGAGAGCTTGCCGCAAAGAACAAGGTTTTTAAAACCTACATTGGTATGGGATATTACAACACGCATACGCCAGCCGTAATTATCCGCAACGTGCTCGAAAACCCTGTGTGGTACACCTCGTACACGCCCTATCAGGCAGAGATTTCGCAGGGACGCCTGGAAGCGCTGCTAAACTATCAAACAATGGTTGCCGACCTCACGGCGATGAACATTGCCAATGCGTCGCTGCTCGACGAAGGCACAGCGGCCGCCGAAGCCATGATTATGATGTTCAACACCCGCAGCCGTTCGCAGGAAAAAGAAGGTGTCAACAAGTGTCTTGTTGATGAAGCTATGTGGCAACAAACCAAAGCCGTTATCGAAACCCGCGCCCTACCACTCGGTATTGAGATTGAATATGCTTCGTTCGGCACGATGAAGTTCGACCCGAAACGTCATTTCGGCATTATTCTGCAATATCCCGACGCAAACGGCGAAGTAAACGATTATCGGAAACTTACCGAAAGGGTGCACGAGGCGGGTGGTAAAGTTGCTGTTGCAACTGATTTACTGGCTTTAACGCAGCTGGCGCCTCCGGGCGAATGGGATGCAGACATTGTTTTGGGTTCATCGCAGCGGTTTGGACTTCCGATGGCGTATGGAGGAGCTCATGCAGGGTTCTTCGCCGTTAAGGACGAGTACAAGCGCAACTTACCTGGGCGTATTATCGGCATCACCCGCGACGCTAACGGTAAGCCCGCTTTACGGATGGCTTTGCAAACACGCGAACAGCACATTAAGCGCGAAAAAGCTACATCGAACATTTGTACCGCACAGGCATTGATGGCAATGATGAGCGGTTTCTACGGCGTGTATCACGGCGCCGACGGCGTTTCGGCAATCGGAAAGCGAGTGCACAATCTTACGGCTCGCCTCGCAGCAGCACTCGAAAAGCTGGAAATCAACCGTACCAACAAATATTTCTTCGATACTTTGAGGCTGACGCTGCCCGCAAGCATGGATACAGCGAAACTGCAGGCAGCGTTCCTCAACGAAAAGATGAATCTTCTTTATCTGAACGGAAACAAAATTGGTATTTCGATTGACGAAACTACAACCCTCAAAGACCTTGAAACCATCGTTGCTGTTTTTGCAAAAGTTGCAGGCAAAGCAACGCCCGAAATTCTGTGCTGCACCGATGTTCAGATGCCCCAAGCGCTGTTGCGGACGTCTGCATTTATGCAGCAGGACGTATTTAAAAAGTATCGTTCCGAAACCGAAATGATGCGTTACATCAAACGTTTGGAACGCAAAGACATTTCGCTTACACATTCGATGATTTCACTCGGCTCGTGCACCATGAAACTGAATGCTGCCGCCGAAATGTTCCCTATCACATGGGGCGAGTTTGCTGGGCTTCATCCTTTCATTCCCGTTAATCAGGCTGAAGGTTATCACGAAATGATGAACGAACTTCGCAACGACCTTGCCGTTATCACAGGCTTTGCAGGCGTAAGCTTGCAACCTAATTCGGGAGCTGCAGGTGAGTACGCAGGTTTGATGGTTATTCGCGCTTATCTGGACAGCCGCGGCGAAACGCATCGCAATGTTGCACTGATTCCCGCTTCGGCACATGGCACCAATCCCGCCAGCGCAGTAATGGCAGGATTGAAAATTGTTATCGTAAAGTGCGACGAAAAAGGAAACATCGACGTAGCCGACCTCAAAGAAAAGGCTGAACAGTATCGCGACAATCTTGCCTGCCTCATTGTAACCTATCCTTCGACGCACGGCGTATTCGAATCGTCCATCATCGACATCTGTAAAATAACGCACGCCAACGGCGGACAGGTGTATATGGATGGCGCCAACATGAATGCGCAGGTGGGACTCACAAGCCCCGGCTTTATTGGAGCCGACGTTTGCCATCTTAATCTTCACAAAACGTTTGCAAGTCCTCACGGCGGCGGCGGACCTGGTGTTGGACCTATTTGTGTAGCCAAGCATCTGGTCGAGTTGTTGCCCGGGCATCCTGTCATTGACAACCGCCGTCCCGAACAGATGACCGTTTCGTCAGCGCCTTACGGAAGTGCTGGCATACTGCCTATTACTTACGGTTACATCAAGATGATGGGCGGTGAAGGGCTGACGCTTGCAACAAAAATGGCTATCCTCAACGCCAATTATCTGGCGCACGAACTGAAAGACGATTACGGAATTGTGTTTACAGGCGAAAACGGACGTGTTGCGCACGAGATGATTCTGGAGTGCCGCAACTTTAAAAACGTTTCGGGCGTTACCGAAAGCGACATAGCCAAACGTTTGATGGACTATGGCTTCCATGCGCCCACGCTCTCGTTCCCCGTTCACGGTACCTTAATGGTTGAGCCTACCGAGAGCGAATCGCTTGCCGAGCTCGACCGTTTTGTTGCCACGATGAAAAACATTCGCAGCGAAATCACCGAAATAGAAACAGGCAAAGCCGACCGCGAAGACAATGTGCTGAAAAACGCGCCGCATCCGCAATACGCCATCGTTACCGACGACTGGCAACACAGTTACGGACGCGAGAAAGCCGCCTTCCCGATGGATCACGTGCGCGAAAACAAATTCTGGATTAACGTTAGCCGCGTTGATGATGCTTACGGCGACCGCAATCTGGTCTGCATATGCGATTCGCTGAGGTAATAATCGCGACAGCGTATTTCACAAAACGGGTTGCCATGCAAGGCTGCCCGTTTTTTATTGGAATGTGTTGAATGTGGATGATACAGAAAACAACAATCAGTCCGCCTTATATAGCTAACTCTAAGAGGTTGTTTAAATTTTTAATTTTTGCATATTTAGATAAATGCTTATCAGTGGTCTATTTTATAAAGTATGTATTTTTGTGAAATTTAACCAATTAATTTACAAACTCATGCATATTCATCCTACAGATCTCGCTGATAATCAATGGTCAAAGATAGTAAACTTTTTTATCGTCAGAAAACGTAAGCATCCGTTAAGAAGTATTGTCAATGCCTTATTGTATATTGCAAAGACGGGCGTCCAATGGAGAATGTTACCCAAAAGTTTTCCCAAATGGCAGTTGATTTACTATT
>JAITVO010000119.1 GCA_031285765.1 Cytophagaceae bacterium
CCTCTAAAAACTCCAATTTCTTCGTTATGCTTCGGACGATAAAATGCTCATTTACGTTCATGTAAACTGCGCTTTTATCGCCTCGCAAGCCTCGAACTTTGAGTTTTTAGAGGTTCCCAAAAGTAAAACAAGGGCTTAATGGTCAAAATAGGCGATGAAAACGCCGAAATACTGCTGCACTACTTAATAGGGTAATGTGATTATTTTTTTCTAATATACTTGGCTACTAAGCCCGTTTAATTTGTTAAATGAGGTTATTTCAAGCAGGTTGATTAATATTGACATTAAACAACAGCAGAACGAGATGATTCAATATTATATAGCCGGTGATTATGGAGCTATGTTATGAGATTTATTTTCAGTCAATGACGAATAATTTTCCACTGTGTCTCAAAAAAATATTTAACCGTCAGCGGACACTTTTTGTTTTCTAATAGTTATTTCATACTTTTGCGGCAAATTTTATAGCTTATGGTGTTTACTGCATCTCAAATTGCCGAGTATCTGAACGGAACGGTTGAGGGAAATCCGCTGGCGGCGGTTCGCAACGTTTCGAAGATTGAAGAAGGAGAGCCTGATACGCTTACTTTTCTGTCGAATCCAAAATACACACAGTATATTTATACTACTGAGGCGTCGGTGGTGATTGTGAACAGAGATTTCGCACCCGAACAGCCAGTTAAAGCTACCTTAATAAGGGTGGACGACGCATACGGAGCATTGGCTACGCTGCTGCGGCTGTATCAGGATTCGATGCCCAAGAAAACGGGAATAGAGCAACCCTCGTATGTCAGCGAGTCGGCGCAATTGGGCGAAGCCGTGTATGTGGGCGCATTTGCCTACATCGGCGAAAACGTAAAAACAGGAAACAACGTGCAGATTTTTCCGCAGGCGTTTATTGGAAACGAGGTGGAGATGGGCGATAATGTTACCATTCATGCAGGAGTCAAAATTTGCAACGGATGCCGAATCGGCAACAACTGTATTATCCATTCGGGAGCTGTTATTGGCGCCGACGGATTTGGATTCGCTCCAAATAGCGAAGGAAAATACGAAAAAATTCCACAAATAGGTATCGTAATACTCGAGGACGATGTTGAAATAGGCGCCAATGCTACTATTGACAGGGCTACGCTTGGCGCAACCATTATCCGCAAAGGTGTAAAACTCGATAATCTTGTAATGATAGCTCACAACGTTGAAGTGGGTGAAAACACTGTAATGGCTGCATTGACAGGCGTTGCCGGAAGCACCAAGATTGGTAAAAATGTAATGTTTGGCGGACAGGTAGGCGTTGCTGGGCACATCACAGTTGCCGACGGAGTAAAAGCATCGGCGCAAACAGGCATCGCGGCAAGCGTAAAACAGGAAGGACAGGGCATGATGGGCTCACCTGCCATCAGCGCAATACAATATAATAAGGCGTATGCAGTTTTCCGCAATCTTCCCGATTTGCGCAACCGATTGGAGAACGTCGAAAAAAAATCAACGAATGAATAACATGTATATATGCGCAGGAGCGGAGTTCGCCAGCCATGTATAATTCGATATAAAAGATGGCAGAAAAACAACACACGATTGGTAAACAGGTCTCGCTGTCGGGACTTGGACTTCACACAGGAGTGAACGCCACATTAACGCTCTTTCCAGCCGAAGAAAATTACGGATACCGTTTTAAAAGGGTCGATTTGCCCGATGCGCCCGTTATCAGGGCGTTGATTGATAACGTTTCATATACCGAAAGAGGAACTGTACTGAAAGAAGGCAACGCTATGGTGAGCACAACCGAACATTGCCTTGCCGCTCTTCGTGGAATGGGCGTGGACAACTGTTTGATTGAAGTAAACGGTCCCGAAGTGCCGATTCTCGACGGAAGTTCGCAAATTTTTGTAAAAGCAATTGTTGAAGCAGGAATTGTTGAGCAGGAAGCCGAACGCGAATATTTTGAGGTGCGCGAAAAAATGATGATTGAAGACCCCGAAACAGGCGGATACATCATTGCGTTGCCCGACAGCCGCTTTTCGGTGCAGATAATGATAACTTTCGATAAATCGCTGCTGCTGGCTAATCAGTTTGCAACGCTCGAAAAAATTGAAGATTTCGAGAAAGAGATAAGCGCCTGTCGCACCTTTGTATTTCTTCACGAATTGGAGCCGCTGCTCAAAAACAATCTGATAAAGGGAGGCAGCCTCGACAATGCAATCATCATTATCGACAAACCTGTTGAACAGAAAGAACTCGACCGCCTTGCAGCCCTGTTCGACAAACCAACCGTTGAAGTAAAGCCTACGGGCATTCTCAATAACCTCGACCTTCATTTTACCAACGAGCCCGCACGCCACAAACTGTTGGACGTACTTGGTGATCTTGCCCTTGCAGGGCTTCCCGTTAAGGGGCGAATAATTGCCAACAAACCCGGACACAAAATTAATGCGGAATTTACCAAAATAGTACGGAAAGAAATTCGCAAACGCCAGCTCAAAATGGACGCGCCACATTACGACCCAAACAAAACGCCTGTGTTCGATATAAATCGCATACGACAGTTGTTGCCGCACCGTCCACCGTTTTTGCTGGTTGATAAAATCATCGACCTTCAGGAGAAAACCATCGTGGGCGTAAAGAATATTACGATGAACGAGCCTTTCTTTGTAGGACATTTTCCCGAAGAGCCCGTAATGCCCGGCGTACTGCTGGTGGAAGCAATGGCGCAGATTGGCGGCATCCTTGTATTGAGCGGACTTGAAGAGGCGCACCGTTACAGTACTTATTTCTTGAAATTAGACAACATCAAGTTCCGACAAAAACTTGTACCTGGGGATACCGTAGTCTTTAAGCTGGAACTGATGACCGAAATCAGGCGTGGTGTTGCCAACATGAAAGGAGTAGGTTTTGTGGGCGACACGCTTGTAGTGGAAGGTGAGTTTATGGCACAAATTCTTAAAAATAAATAAACGTTACCATAAATTGAAACGCCACATGTTTACGTCAAAATTAACAAAATACATATTTAAAAGATAATGAAACAACCATTCGCATATATTCATCCCGATGCTAAAATAGCGCCCAATGTAGTGATTGAGCCATTTGCAACAATCGACAAAAACGTTGTGATAGGCGAAGGCACAAGAGTTGGTTCAAGTGTTACCATTCTCGAAGGCAGCCGCATCGGTAAAAACTGTAATATATTTCCGGGTGCGGTTATCGGCGCTATTCCGCAGGATATGAAGTTTGCGGGCGAAGATACCACTGCCGAAATTGGCGACAACACTACCATTCGCGAGTGCGTAACCATTAATCGCGGCACAATAGCCAAAGGAAAAACCGTTGTAGGAAGCAACTGCCTGCTGATGGCTTACGTGCACATTGCGCACGACTGCCATTTGGGCAACCACATTATTGTAGGCAACAGCGTTCAAGTAGCTGGCGAAGTAATTATCGACGACTGGGCAATTTTGGCGGGTATGTGTGCCATTCACCAGTTTGTTCACGTGGGCGCACACGTAATGGTAAGCGGCGGCTCCATGATTCTGAAAGACGTTCCACCCTACATCAAAGCAGCCCGCGAGCCGCTATCATACGCAGGTGTAAACTCCATAGGCTTGCGCCGACGCAACTTTACCAACGAACAGATTCGCGACATTCAGGACTGTTACCGCGTACTGTTTCAGTCGAAGATGAACATATCCGACGCCCTGCTCCGTATTGAAGCCGAACTGCCTTCGTCAAAAGAACGCGATGAAATAATCCTCTTTGTAAAGAACTCGCAGCGCGGGGTGATTAAGGGGTATAGACCCGATAGTAAGAGTGAGTTTTAAAATATATGAAAAGTAAAAAACGAAAAAGTATGGAAGTTCCACTTATCACTTTTCGTTTTTTCATTTCAGGTGTCGTTTCCCTGCGGGATTTTGGATGATGTTTTACGTAACACAGGTTACTAATTCAAAATTGGTTCATCCGGCAAATGCGTAGTTGATAGATACAAAAGCTGGTAAATCATAACATATTGTGTTAGTCCTAACTCAATATAATGATTTACCGGTTTTTTTTTGTACCACGCCTTTGGCGTTCGTGAACAGGAATGTTATCGTGTACGTTACGAAGATAAGTGTATAATTATTGAGATCGAAATCCGTTTGGATAAATTATACTCAAACAGAATTGATTTGCGAATAAAAGCAACAAGGGGATTAATCCCCTTGTCAATAAATAAAACTGAACAGTTAAAACTGGAATCCTCTGTTATTTGCAAACCATTTTTGT
>JAITVO010000036.1 GCA_031285765.1 Cytophagaceae bacterium
GAATCGACTGGACAAAAAGCAGCCCACTCGCGCTGGACGGGCAGCACCTGATACCAATAGGCAACAACGAATACCGCACCGAAAACGAATCGTACAGCAAAATAACCGGTAAAAACATACAGGATTGGGGACCGGAAGTAATAGAAGTACAGACGAAGGACGGGATTATTTATGAGTATGGCAGGGCGAAAGATGTGGGAGCGTATATGCAATTGCGTGGTTATGTTAATTCCGGTTTAGGTTGGCGTTTGTGCAAGGTACGCGATCAGTTTGGAAATTTCATAGAATATAATTATTCATATACAACCGAAGGTCCTATAATAATCATGTTTAATTTTGATTATTTTGTCGATCATTATTATGATCATGTCTTAACATCAATTGAATACGGAACCAGTCAAAACGGGCAGAAGAGCATTATCGGAAAAATCAGTTTTACCTACGAAAGCAGAGATGATGTGTTAAGCGGTTATGTGAGCGGTAAAATTGATAAGAATAGAAAAATACTAAAAAACATCAATATTGTTTCAAATGGAATTAAATTACAGGAATACCAATTGGAACATAGCTTCGATGGATATTACTCAAGGCTTATAAATATCAACCAAACAAATAGCACGGGAGAATCCTTTAATCCCATATCTTTTCAGTGGACAACACCTCAATACTCCTATGCTATGCCAACAACTGAAACAGGATTTGAAGTTACACCCAAATATAATGAATGGACGCGTGACGGATATAACTTAAAAATTTTTTCGAAAAGAACAATCGGAGATATAAATGGAGATGGATTGAGTGATATTCTTGTTAAGGCAATGTACTGCAAAGAAGTAAAAACAAAAAAATACTGGAAATACGCATGGATTGTGTATCGCAATGCAGGCATAAGCAATAGTGTAGGATTCAAATATGTTTACGAAGAAGAATGGGACAGAGATAATGAACATTCGATGTTTTTCCTTGACATGGATAAGGATGGAAGAGATGAATTATACATTTTTGGTGGAAATAGAGATGCAAAAACAAAATTGAGAGGCTATAAATACACCGGCAGTGCATTCACTCTGCTGTCATACCGAGAGGTTGACAGTAATTTGATTAACATAAATGGGGCCAATTCCAATTGGCCGGGCGGAGTTAAAAGCGTATTGCCCGGAGAATATCTGGGAGACGGTAAAATACGTTTGGCAATGTTTGGCGACAACAACTATTTTATTGGGCTAACAGGTATATACAATGGATTGAACCATCATTTTGGAGGCGACAGTTATTCAAAATTATCCATCACTGATATGGACGGCGACAGAAAACAGGAATTTTTGTATATAACAAATGCCGGTGTAACTGTTTATGAAATAGAAACTACTTATGAAAACAATAATCCCGTATATAGTTTAAATCAACATTATTCTGGCACAACAATAATCAATAAGGATAAAGTGCATGTAGGGGATTTTAATGGGGATGGTTATACCGATTTACTTGTTTACGATAAAAGTGAAAAACAGTGGGCTATTTGGAAATCCTCCGGCAGTGGTTTTAGCACAACAACTTTATCCAGCGATATTAAAGCACTTCTTGATGCGAGAGATGTGGACGATAATCTTATTGTTGCAGACATTGACGAAGACGGGAAAAGTGATATTATATCTGCACCGGTTTATTTTGCACCCGGTTCCATAGCTTCCTCAAGGTGCAAGTTTAATATATTAGTGAGCAAAGGGAACGAATTTGAAGTGGTTGTCAACAAGGAGGAAGATCTTTTTTTCTTTATAGGATTTGGTCGTTTTAAAGATGCTAATGAAAATGGTATTTATTATGACGGTTCTGTAACACTCAAATATATTCCATTAAACAGAGGTATTCAATACAATAAAATTGTAAAAATAACCGATTCGTATAATAATGTTATCAGTCTGTCGTACGAAAAATTAAGGCGTCCGAAATTGACAAGTTCATCCGTTATACCGTTAAAATCGGTAAATATAGGCGATGAAGAACCTATGTATAGAACCCCTGAAGACTTTTATGTTGTAAAAAATGTTACAGGGAACGAATTATCACTCAGCTACAACTTCAGTAAGCCCCAATATCACTATGCAGGAAAAGGTTTTATCGGATTTCTTGAAACAGAACAGACTGACAATATATCCTTATTTAAGAACACCTCTAAATATGAATATCACTCGAATTATGGATTCTTACTGCCCGAAAGTACCACATTAAAAACTACTGGAGGAACATCCCTTACCACTTCTAATTATTACCATACTGTGGTGTGTTCCAGAACAAAATATTTTTTTATTCGCCCCGATAAAACAATTACCACAGACCATTTGAAATCGACAGCCATTACCCAAACATTCTCGAACTACGACAGCTACGGCAACCCCAAAACCATTAAAACCGATTATGGAGGAGGAATTTCCGAAACGCAAACGCTGACCTACATTGCAAAAGGGAGCTGGTGCGACAACCGTGTAGCAACATCAAGCATTACGAAACAGAACGCCAGCGGCTCGCAAACTTTTGCGACTAACTACACGTGGTACGACCACGGAAAACTCAACACGGAAACCGTTAATGCTGCCAGTGCCGACTTTAAGGTTGTAACGGCTTATGAGTACGACCCGTTTGGCAACACTAAAAAGATAACCGTATCCGGCGGCGGGAAAAGCCGCACACGGCAAATGACCTACACCCCATCGGGACGCTTCGTGGCTACCGACAAAAACGTGGAGTTGAACGAAACCGTATCATATACTTACAACGAAGCCAAAGCGCAGCTTTTGAGCCAGACGGATGCAACCGGCGTTACCCGCTACGAGTACGACGGATTCGGGCGGCCGAAAATGACCACCTTTCCCAACAAAACCCGCTCGGCAAGCGCTTACCAGTGGGCGGGTGGCAGAGGCCCATCAAACTCTCTGCATTATGTATATCAGGAAACATCGGGGCAGTCGCCCGTAAAAACATGGTACGACAAACTGGGGCGCGAGCTTCGCCGCGACTTTTACGGGCTAAACGGACAGATGCGCTACATTACCACCCAGTACAACACTAAGGGTGAACTTCACCGTGTATCGGAGCCGCACACAGCAACATCCCCTTCGCAGTGGGCGAGTACCTACACTTACGACAGCTACGGACGCACCTCGTCGGTAGCAACGCCGGTGGGAACCACAACGTATGCCTACAATGGTTTAACCACCACCGAAACATCGCCGCGCGGAACCGCCGTAACCCAAACCAACAGCGCAGGGCAGATGATAAAAAGTACCATCAACGGCAAGTATGTTGAATACAGCTACTACCCTTCGGGATTGACCAAAAGCGCCACACCGCAGGGCGGCACAGCAGTAACCTTTGAGTACGATCTTGCAGGCAACCGCACCAAGATAACCGACCCCGACGCAGGCATCATCGAAACCCTGTACAACGGGCTGGGCGAAATTGTTCAACGGAAGCAGAAAGTACATACCGGTGGCAACGACATTGTTACCACCTACGGCTATAAACCATCTGGACTGCTCGATTACGAAAACGTAAACGGGCGCCGCACCAATTACACCTACGACACGCGGAACCGGCTCCGCACCGTATCCATTGCCGGTGTTCACAGCCAGACGTTCGATTACGACACATTCGACCGCCCCGTAAAAGTAACCGAAACAGTAGAAGGCAGCAAAACGTTTGTAACCGAAACCGGCTACGATGCACTGGGGCGTGTAGGCAGGGAGGTTTATCCATCGGGCTTCGCCATCACCAATCAGTACGACCGGTACGGATTCCTGAAATCGGTAACCGACGATAAGGGCGTTAAAGTTTGGGAAGCGCTTTCGGCAAATGCACGCGGGCAATTGGAGCAGTACAAACAGGGTGGCAGAACAACCACTTTGGGATACGACAGCAAGGGACTGCCTGCATCAATGGTATTGCCCGGCATAAGTAACATGAATTACGGATACGATGCAAAAGGAAACATGCAGTTCCGCAACGACCTTGTTACAAATCAGAAAGATGAATTTCAGTACGACACGGCCAACCGACTGACCGGCTGGAAAAATGTTAAATCGGGGAACACAGCCTATATCCGAACCATAACTTACGACGATGCAACGGGTGGCATTAAAACCAAAAACGAAGTTCCATACACAATGACTTATGGCGAGGCAGGCAAGCCCAAACATGCCCTTACCTCCATTGCAGGTGTACCTGCCGGAACTGCCGTACCTCAAAATATCACTTACACCGATTTCAACAAAATGCAGTCGGTAACACAGGGTGCCAAAAGCCACCAGCTACTTTACGGTGTAAACAGCCAGCGGCTAAAAGGAACGTTTAAAACTTCGGGCGCCACTAACCTTACCCGTTACTATATGGGTAATTACGAGGAGGAGGTAAACTCCACAGGCAACATCCGCAAACTGCACTACATCAGCGGCGGCAACGGATTAGCCGCCATTATGGTACGCAACAGCGGTAAAGATTCGCTTTATTACACTTACTGCGACTATCAGGGCAACCTGCTTACAGTAACCGATGCGGCAGGCACAGTAAAGGAGCGCTACGCCTACGACCCGTGGGGACAGCGGGTAAACCCCGCCAGCTGGGGCGAGAAGGACACCCGCACTTCGTTTCTCTTTTCGCGTGGCTACACCATGCACGAGCATCTGGACGAGTTTGGACTGATAAACATGAACGGCCGCATGTACGACCCGCTTGTGGCGCAGTTCCTAAGCCCCGACCCATACGTGCAGGCGCCCGGCACCTGGTATAACTATAACCGGTATGCGTACTGTATGAATAATCCGCTGCTGTACAGCGACCCGAGTGGAGAGTTTTTCTGGGCAGCAATACCTTTAATTGTAAAAATAGGCATTGGTATTGGTGCAGCAGCGGGGGCTTATACTGGATATAAAATTGCAGATGCAAAAGGATATGATTTGGGAAACCTGCAAACTTGGGGCTATATGTTAGGAGGTGCTGTTATTGGTGGTTTTTCAGGATATTTAGGAGGAACAGTTGCTGCAGGTGGCGGATTTATGGCAAATACGATGGGAATAACCAGTTCTTCCTTGTTTAACTCTGTGGGTATGTCCATGCTAAGTGGTGGAATACTGTCCCCAAGTATTAGTTTTGGTGTTGCTTCATATGATTTTGGAACAGGCGAATGGGGCTATCTCGGTAAAAGGGGTAACAAATGGTATCAAAATGTAGGGTATGGAATGGGAGCACTGGCCAATTTGACGGATGTTGTGTCTTTATTTGGTGGCGGAACAAATGTGTCTGCCATAACAGAAAAAAAAGATGCAATTAGCCATGCAGCCGTTGTTGGAGATGATATTAATGTTTCTGTTGGTCCTATGGGAGGAGGCTATTTTGATAAGAGCCAATCACTTTTTGGAAAAATCAAAAACCTTTTTAAAGCAGTTGAGGGTGATGGTGATTGGGCAAATCATTCAACCGATGGTCATGGATGGAAACTCCCAGTAAGTAACGTAAATAAAAATGTTCTAATCAAATTATCTGAAAATCTTGCCGCTGGTAAAAATTTTATAGGAAATTCATTACAATACAGTGGGATAGGATACAGTTGTGTAAGTTATGCTTCTAAAGCATTATGGGCTGTTGGTGTACCTAATATTGGATTACATCCTTATATCTGGCAGACTTCATTGATGATTAGACAATTTGGAATATATTCCAGTCCATATCTGTATCAAATGCCGTACTAAAAGCCATGAAAAATCTGTTATTCATATCCGTTATGCTGTCTTTTGGTATAAATTTATTCGGGCAAGTACGAAAATTTGAAGATATTCCAAAATATATTTTGGAGCAGTTAGGCAAAATGGGAGTTGATAACTTTCCTTTGTTAAACTGTTATGAAAGTGCATATTTCAATGTGCTTTTTGAAAAAAACAGGAAAAATTTTGATTTTACCGATAAAAAAATTGGTTTCATTACAGGCAGTAATGGAAAAACAAAAAGCAGTAAGGCGAATTATTTTGCATTGGAAAAAGATAGATTTAACCGTAATTATACATCTAACGGAGGTACATTGTATATTTTCGATGCCGTCCAAAAAGAGGTATCTGGCGGGTATGATGCCGCGATTGTATACTGGAGTAAAGTATTAGTCCCTGCAAAGGACGTAGCAAAAAGATTGAAATAGAAGCGTTAAAAAAGTAATGTCGGTAAAGATTCGCTCTACTACACCTACTGCGACTATCAGGGCAACCTGATAGCCGTAACCGATGCGGCAGGCACAGTAAAGGAGCGCTACGCCTACGACCCGTGGGGACAGCGGGTAA
>JAITVO010000041.1 GCA_031285765.1 Cytophagaceae bacterium
CTAAAAACTCAAAGTTCGAGGCTTGCGAGGCGATAAAAGCGCAGTTTACATGAACGTAAATGAGCATTTTATCGTCCGAAGCATAACGAAGAAATTGGAGTTTTTAGAGGTTCCCTTTAGCCAATCAAAAATAGCATGACTTAATTTTGTTCATATACTTAACTCATGTTACGCAGTATTACTTTTGATAGCCTTTTCAAGGTTGTTTTGCGTAACATGAGTACTTAATATCAAACACTTAATATTAAAGTATAGAAGAAGTACCTGTTTAATCTTGCCATAATACCGTATAATTTTGTACTTTTGTTCCCCCAATCATTTTTCTGTAATTGCAATGAATACATCTGTCAATCAAAAAATAGAAGCGTTAAGAGATAAGCTCAACCTGTACAATCACAAATATTATGTGCTTAATAATCCTGTGGTTTCGGACTTTGAGTACGATAAAGAAATGGAGGAGCTGATGGCGCTGGAGGCTGCGCATCCCGAATGTTTCGACCCCACAAGTCCTTCGGTACGTGTGGGCAGCGACCTCAACCGCGAGTTCAAACAAGTGCCACACCTTTATCCCATGCTGTCGCTCGGAAATACCTATTCCGAAGAAGAAATTAAGGATTTCTGCAACCGTATCGACAAGGCAGTCAGTCGCAGCGTGAATTATGTGTGCGAATTGAAATTCGACGGCACAGCCATTTCGCTCACTTACGAAAACGGCATCCTTACCAAAGCGGTTACGCGCGGCGACGGTCAGGTGGGCGACGATGTTACCGAAAACGTTAAAACCATCAAGAGCATCCCCTTGCGACTGAGAGGCGATTATCCGCAACAGTTTGAAATTCGCGGCGAAATATACATTCCGCACAAAGGATTTGAACAGTTGAACAAAGAGCGAACAGACATAGGCGAAGAGCCTTTTGCCAATCCGCGAAACGCAGCGGCTGGTTCGCTCAAACTTCAAAACAGTTCGATGGTAGCGCGGCGACCGCTGGAGTGCTTCCTTTATCAGCTGCTTGGCGACGAACTGCCTGCCGACACTCATTCCGAAAATCTGGAAAAAGCCTGCTCGTGGGGGCTGCGAATTTCGCCGAACATGAAGTTTTGTGAATCGTTTGATAAAATAATTGATTTTGTTAAAGAATGGGATACGAAGCGAAAAACGCTTCCGTTTGATGTGGATGGCGTAGTGATTAAAGTCGATTCGCTGCCCATGCGCGACGAACTGGGCTACACGGCTAAATCGCCGCGATGGGCGATTGCCTACAAATATAAAGCCGAAGAGGCGTACACTCGCCTGCTGTCGGTCGATTTTCAGGTGGGACGCACAGGCGCTGTAACGCCTGTTGCCAACCTTGAGCCCGTTCAGCTGGCAGGCACCACCGTAAAACGCGCGTCGCTGCACAATGCCGACATCATTGCTACGCTCGATTTGCATTACAACGACTTGGTTGCAGTTGAAAAAGGCGGCGAAATTATTCCAAAAATAACCGCCGTTGACGTGTTACAACGCCCCGCCGACAGTCGGCGTGTTGAATTTATCAAAGAGTGCCCCGAATGTGGCGCTCCGCTCAAGCGTACCGAAGGCGAAGCCGCTCATTACTGCCCCAACGAAACGGAGTGTCCGCCGCAAATAAAAGGCAAAATCGAACACTTTATCGGCAGAAAAGCCATGAATATCGACGGACTTGGCAGCGAAACCGTAACGCTTCTGTACGATAACGGGCTGCTTCACAATGTCGCCGATTTGTACAAACTGACTGTTAAACAGCTTTTGCCCCTTGAGCGACT
The DNA here is from genome assembly GCA_031285765.1 of Cytophagaceae bacterium. Classification (GTDB taxonomy): domain Bacteria; phylum Bacteroidota; class Bacteroidia; order Bacteroidales; family Marinilabiliaceae; genus WRMI01. Next base: position 1,786 of record JAITVO010000041.1, read on the forward strand.
GGGCGAAAAATCGGCTCAAAATATTGTCAGTGGCATCGAAATATCAAAAACAGTACCTTTTGCCCGCGTTCTGTTTGCTTTGGGAATCCGCTTTGTGGGCGAAACCGTTGCCAAACAGCTTGCCGAAGCAATGAAGTCGATAGAAAATATTGAAAAGGCGACTTTTGACCAGCTGACTGACGTTGACGAGATTGGCGACAAAATAGCAGGCAGTATTCTTAATTATTTTAAGGATGAAAAAAACATTGAAATCATCAACAGGCTGAAAGCGGCAGGCATACAGTTTGAAAAAGAACAGAGCGTATCGGCGTCTGACAGGCTGAAAGGCGTTTCGATTGTGGTAAGCGGCGTATTCAGCCGCTCGCGCGACGAAATAAAAGCATTAGTAGAAGCTCATGGTGGCAAAAATGTTTCGTCCATATCAGCCAAAACCGATTACGTGCTTGCTGGCGAAAACATGGGACCCGCAAAACTCGAAAAAGCCCGCAAACTCGGCATAAAAATCATTTCGGAAGAAGAATTTATTAACATGACAGGAGATTAAAACGATGAGTACCACAAAAAAAATACGCACATCAATTGGCAACTATCTTTACAAAAGAGAACTCGCCCGATTGCGCCGCACTGTTAAAGCAATCGACTTGGCGCAGGTAAAAACGGCAGGCATCATTTTTGAAGCCGACAACGAAGCAAATCTCAAACACGTCCGCGAATTGAGGAAACAGTTGCCACCCGACGCGCAGGTTACCGCCGTTGGATACATCAACAAAAAGCGGGAGAACTTTTCGTACATCAGCGACAAGGTTTACAACTACATCAGTGAAGAAGATTTCGGCTTTTTTATGCGCCCCAAAACCGAAAGTATCAAAGAGTTTCTCAAAACCAAAATCGACATCCTTTTTGTACTGTCGCACAACTATCTGTTTGCCATCGACCAGTTGACAGGGCTTAGCAATGCCAGCTTCAAAGTGGGGCAGACAGGTGCTTACGAAAAGAATCTCGACTTTTTTATCGACACAGGGAAAAATGATTTGAATTATTTGATTTCGCAAATTGTGTTTTATTTAGATGCCATAAAGACCAGATGAATGAGCATGTAAAAACAAATCTGTTCAAAAAAAAATATTTTTTGAACACAGATGACGCAAATAACACAGGCTTTTTTACGATTATTAGAGAAGAGATAATGATGTAAACTAATGTGAGAATGGTTTTCGGATATATGCAGGGGTTTGGTAGAGACACGGCGCGCCACGTTTCTACGTTCGTGCGTATGGTCTGTGCGCATCCCAAAACTAAAAAAATCCGAAAACCACTTTCACTTTAAGTAAGTCCACATAATTAAGCTGCATGATCTTTAAAATTGACATACAAGATTTTTCCCACATTAGCCAAAGCTCTGTTTGCAGCGTAGAACAGATTATCTTTGCTAATGTAATCCTGTGGCTTTATCCACTTTCCCTTGAGTATTCTCCAAAGGGTTTCCGCCAGGTTGAGATGTGGAGAGTATGGAGGAAGAAAAAAGATGAAAAGCCCTCTCTTCTCCCAAAGTTTGCGATGGCTCATCACTTTCCCTGCCCTGTGAATACTTGCGTTATCAAGGACGACAACGGTTTTTCTACTGATGCG
>JAITVO010000270.1 GCA_031285765.1 Cytophagaceae bacterium
GTGTTTTCTGCTGCAAAAAATGCATTTTGCGACAGAAAACCAACTTGCCCCCGTCCTGATGACGGGGGATTACGGCTGCCTCCAAAGTCGGCTGCCGGCGTGAAAGCTCAAAAGGTAAATGAAGATGGAAGACAACGGTAAAAAACCAAAAAAAAGCGGGCGCAAGCCCAAGGATAACCGGGCGGATTACCGCTATACGGTCAATCTGACGGAAGAGGAAAATGCAAAGTTCATGGCGCTGTTCCGCCGGTCGGAATCGAAAGTCATCAGCAGGTTTATTGCCGCCATGATTTTTGGACGCGAAATGAAAGTGGTGAAAATCGACAAGGAAACCCACGATTATTACATGCGGCTGACTAATTTTTATTCGCAGTTTCAGGCGGTGGGCGTCAATTATAACCAGACGGTGAAAGCCATCAAAACCAATTTCTCGGAAAAACGGGCGCTGGTTTTGCTTCGCCATCTGGAAAAAGCGACCTTTGAATTAGTTGCCATTCACAAAAAAGTGATGGAACTGACACAGGAATTTGAACAGAAAATAGCACACGGATGATACGAATTGAACGGACGATCATAGATTTTAGATGTTACGCACCGCGATATACCTCAGACAAATTCCTGATGGATTAAGACACATTCCTAATGGAATTAAACATATAGCTAACTCTCAATAAAATTACCTATCTTTGCGCATGAGTTATTCATTAGATTTTCGTGGGGCATATTTTTAAAATAAAAGAGAGAGATTCTTTAACCTTTCGTCAGACCAGTGAACGTTTTGACGTTCCGATATGCACACTATTCAAGTGGAAAAACCGGATAGAGCCCAGCTTCATCGTAACAAACCGGCTACCAAAATCAATATGGAAGCCTTACAAAAGCATGTTGAAGATTACCCGGACAGTTATCAGCGCGAACGTGCGGAATACTTTGGCGTAAGCTATGGTTGTATCCTGTATGCCTTGCGTCGTTTGCGCATCAGTAATAAAAACAATACTGTTTCATCCCAAGGCAGACGCGGCAAAAAGAGCTGAATTTGACGTAAGTAGTTCAACAAAATTAGTTTAAATGACAATTTCCCATCTCTATATACGTTATGCCAATGCTAACAACAACTCCAAAACAAATACTCATCTTGCGAATTTTAAAAATCATGCAGTTTAATTATGAGGACTTACTTAAAGTTGCATCAGTATGAGCAGGTAGAACGCCGCCCGATTATTTATATGGATGAGAGCGGGTTTTCGGTAGATGCTCCAAGGGAACGCGGCTACAGTTCCATAGCGACAAGATGCTGTGGTTGCAAGAATTTGCATAGTAGAGGGCGAGTGAATGCGATTGGGGCTATTCACCATTTCAAAATGCTCAATATCTATTTATTTGAAGGAAATATCAACGCCGATATTTTTCATGCATGGACTGCTGACCGGCTAATTCCATCACTTCCTGAAAGTTCTGTGATCGTGATGGACAATGCCGCTTTTCATCAGAGGGCGGACACGCTGAAGGCGATCAGAACGAAAGGATACGATGTTCTATTCGTACCGACATACAGTCCTGATTTGAATCCCATTGAAAAGAAATGGGCGCAGGCGAAAAACATCAGAAAAAAACGAAAATGTAAGCCGTATCAGCTTTTTGAAACTTTTTTGGTATGAGTTTTTATGATGAGTTAGCTATTATACTTCGTATGTAAATTCATCATCGCCATTCAAACCGCGTTCAATCAGTTTGTTCTCAATAAATCCCTTCTTTAACGGATAATTGAATTCATCGCACAGCGCTGTTGCTATTGTCTTTGCCATAATCTCATTAATTAAAAATTTAGAGTTGAAAATGGAGAGTTGAAAACAAAAAAATTAATATTCAACTCTCCATTTTCAACTTTCAATTAGCTTCCGAAGTTCCTCTTCCTGCTCGTCGCTCAGCTCGTTAATCTTTTTTATCAGATTCGCGTCGCTGATATTTGCCGCCGTACGAACACCTAAGGTATTCAGTGCTGCAATTACATCAGTTTTTGTGTAGGGCTGCCCCCAAATCGTAACAGTAGCGTCGCCTTCCGTTTCGATTGCGGCAACCTCTTGCGCTTCGGTGATGTCCAACTGATAAATCTGGTCAACGTTTTCAATAATCGGCAAACAGAGAGCCTGCGCCGAAGTAAACTCCTGCAGCGGGTCGTTTTTCGAGTATTTGCTCACAAGCACGTAGGCATTCGCCTTGCTGTAATTCACAGCAGAAACAGGATTCGTTTCCTCCGCCAAAGTTCCGTAAACCAATGCCCCTACTTCTTCTTGCGGTAAAAAGATGACTTTGTTCCGATTCCACACAGGAATACTCTTTACTTTGCCGTCCTTTTCAATTTTCACGGTACGGTTCACAACCTTGAACGCGCATCCTGTTTCGCTCATAAACGCTGCGTCAAAAACATTGGGCAGCGGAACAGGCAGTTTCGAGCTTTCGAGCACAAGCACACCCGAATAGTTTGCCGCCAATTCTTTCGCCTCCTGCGAAGTACGCATCAGGTCGTAGGTGTCTTTCGACAGCATAATAACCGAAACGTTGCCTTCCGCAGCTTCAATCACCCGCTTCATATCAGCAATGGGAGTAAAACCATCGTCGCCCCACTTTTTTACAACGCCAAACTTGTTCTTGTCCAAGTATTTGAAATCAACGCGAATGCCTGCGCCAACGTTGTTTTCATCCTCCACAAGAGTAATGCCGTCCGAAAGTCCCTGCAAAAAAATCGCTTC
>JAITVO010000126.1 GCA_031285765.1 Cytophagaceae bacterium
GCCCCATTGCTGCTGATGCCGCATCTCTATTAACAAGGGGATTAATCCCCTTGTCAGGATGAACGGTTGAGCAGGTGTAAATGTGCGTTTCAATACTATTTTCCGAAGAAGTCTAATAATAAAATGTATATCAACTGCATTGACATTAAATCACTACCGCCATTATCAGCTTAATGAATTTAACATATAATTTATTCATCGAAGCTCAGTTATTCAGAACTCACATTAGCCTAAAAAACAACATAATTTTCATGCGTTTACCCTGTATTTTTCACTTTTCGTTCATCACGCTTCACTTTTTTTCGTATCTTGCGCCCCGAATTTTGAATAATTACTGTAATGAATAATAAACTGAAATCTTTGTTGCCCACACTGGGTGTTATCCTTTTTTTTATAGCCGTTTCGTGCGTTTACTTCAGCCCTGTGCTGCATGGGAAAATGCTTTCGCAGTCCGATAATATTCAGGTGGCAGGTATGGCGCAGGAGGCTGCCAATTATGAAAAAGAAACAGGCGAACATGCGCAGTGGACTAATTCCATGTTTGGCGGAATGCCTGCTTTCCAGATTAAAGGCGATTCGTCAACAAACCTGTTCTGGTACCTCAACCGTGTATCGCGACTGGGATTGCCCTACACAACCATCGCAATCGTATTTCTTTATTTATTGGGATTTTTTATGCTGCTTCGTTCAATGGGCTTCAATCTTTGGTTGAGCGCCGGCGGAGCAGTTGCGTTTGGCTTTGGCTCGTTTAATTTTCTAATCATCTTAGCGGGGCACGTTACGCAGGCATACGCCATTGCGTTGATGGCGCCCGTTTTGGCAGGCGTTATTTACGCATACAACAAAAACATGTGGGCAGGAGCGCTCATTACGGTGGTTGCGCTGGGCGCCGAAATAGCCTGCAATCACATACAGATTACCTATTATCTGGCGTTGCTTGTCGCAATACTGGTTATCGACCGGTTGGTTCGCGCCGTAAAACAAAAAACCGTTCCCGATTTTGGCAAACGCAGCGGGCTGCTTGTTGTGGCGCTTGTGCTTGCAGTTTTGCCCAATCTCACCAGTTTATGGACAACTTACGAATACGGAAAATACACCATGCGAGGCACGTCGGAACTGCGCGAGGCTGACAACATGCGCAATGCAAACGCCAACAACGACGCATCGGTGAAAGCCCAAAACAGTTCGGGCTTGGAAGCCAATTACGCTTTTGCATGGAGCTACGGCAAAATGGAAACCTTTACGTTTTTGGTGCCAAACCTGATGGGCGGCGGCTCAAAAGCGATTGCCGACAATCCCGATGCAATGAAAAACGTAGATTCGCGCTTGGCTGAAGTTGTAGGCGGACAGTCGCAATACTGGGGTTCAAAGCCTTTTACCGAAGGTCCTTTTTACGCAGGCGCAATTATCTGTTTTCTTTTTGTGCTGGCAATGTTTTTTTATCAGGAAAAAGAAAAATGGTGGCTGCTGGCAGGCACTGTCCTGTCGATGCTGCTTTCGTGGGGACACAATCTGGAATGGTTCAACATGTTTATGTTTAATTATTTCCCGCTTTACAACAAGTTTCGCGTGGTCGAAATGACGCTGGTAATAGCTACCGTAACCATTCCGCTGCTTGCCATGCTGGGGCTGAAAGCCGTTATCGACAATCCTGTCATCGTAAAGCAAAAAGCAAACTGGTTTCTCGCAGCGCTGGGAATTACGGGAGGTATTGCCCTTCTGTTTTATCTTGTTCCCGATGTGTTTTTCAGTTTTATTTCCGACAACGAATTGGATGCAATTACTTTGCAACAGGCAAAGGAACCTGCAATGGCGGCACAGTACGATATGCTGATGCAGGAGCTGGCGGTTGCACGCCGTTCGATATTGAAAGCCGACGCGCTGCGGTCGCTCATCTTCATATTGCTTGGCAGCGGCTCGCTGTGGTTTTACGTGTCGGGCAAACTCGCAGCAAAATACATTGTTCCGGGGCTCATTGCATTAACATTGATTGACCTTTGGGGCGTTGACAGACGTTACATCAGCAACGACAAATTTATGCCCGCCCGTCAGGCACATCAGTTTACAAAGTCGAAAGCCGACGAAGCAATTCTGAAAGACCAAGACCCGTCGTACCGTGTGTTTGCGATATACGGAAATCCGTTCAACGAATCGGCTACAAGTTATTACCATCACTCAATAGGCGGTTATCATGGCGCCAAACTTCAGATTTACCAGGATGTAATCGACGGCTATTTGCAAAACGACTGGCAAACAATTCGTGGAATGTTGAGTCAGGGCACACGCCCCGACGAGATGGAACACGTTTTTGCCCAGCTGCCTGTTACCAACATGCTCAATGCGCGTTACATCATTTACAATCCCAACGCCGACCCCATCCGCAATCCGCATGCAATGGGCAACGCATGGTTTGTGCAAAACGTGCGCTATGCCAACGACGCACGCGAAGAGTTAGATGTGCTTGGCATCGAAAATCTGCGCGAAACAGCCGTTATTCATTCCGCTTTCGCAAATGTTTTGCAAGACGTTACAATCGGCTCCGAAGGCGGATCCATCGAACTGACCGAATATACGCCCAACCGAATAACCTACAGGGCAAATACAGGCTCGCCGCAGATAGCCGTTTTCAGCGAAATATATTATCCTGCGGGCTGGGACGCCTACATCAACGGTGTAAAGACGCCGATATTCCGCGCCAACTATCTGCTGCGTGGCTTGGCTGTTCCGCAGGGCGAAAGTACGATAGAGTTTCGCTTTGAACCGGTATCGTACCGCTACGGAAAGATATTATCCGCCGCCGGCTCTATTGTGGCGCTGTTGATAATTGCGGCGTATGCTGCAGTTGCATATCGAAAAAGGAAGATGGTTAATGTGGACAGTAATTAGCCCGTATTACGCAAATCTGCTTTTATGAGTCTTGAAAAGGTTTGATAATACTGGCTCCGCCGGTTTTATAATTCATAACCGCAGGCAACACTTCGTTAGCCTGCGGTTATTTACATATATATTCAACTGCCCGCAAGGGCGGAACAAGTTATGAAATGCACGTTATGCCTTTACGGGCTGCGGTTATATCTTTGCGTTGCCTGCGGTTACGAATTGAAAACCGGCGGAGCCAGTATCCGGTTTTTGGCTTACGCCGATTTTCAATTCAAGCCAGTGCAGCAGTGATTCAGATTCTCATTCGTACGCAACTGCCACCCAGCTGTCTGCTGTTTTCAATTTTTTACGACCCATTTGGCTTGCATCGCACACAGCGTCTATTCTTTCGATGTCGTTATCGTAAAAGCCGCTCACAACAAGCATTCCGCCATTATTCAACACCTTTTTGTATTTCGGAATATCTTTCAGCAGTATATTGCGATTGATATTTGCAAGAATAATATCGAATTTATCAACGCCATCAAGCGTTTCGGCATTGCCCAATATGGCTGTCATGTTCAAAATACTGTTCATACGGCAGTTTTCTACCGTATTTTCGGTACACCAGTGGTCGTTGTCGATGGCAATTACTTCACGCGCGCCGCGCATCGAAGCCAGAATGCCCAGTATGCCTGTTCCGCAACCCATATCAAGAATTCGTTTGCCCGCAATGTCGTGTTCAAGAATGTATTCCATCATCATCGACGTTGTTTCGTGATGCCCTGTGCCAAAAGCCATTTTGGGCATTATCGTAATACGGTACTGGATGTCGGGAAACTCATCGTGAAAAGGGCTTCGCACAACGCACCTGTTGTTGATAACAATAGGCTGAAAATAATTCTTTTCCCAATATTCGTTCCAGTTTTGGTCGGGCACTGTTTCGATGGTGCACGAATACGATAAGTTGCTGACAGGATGCGGAAGCATGTCCAAAACAGCGGCATCGAACTGCGACGACTGTATGTATGCTTCGAGCCCGTTTGCAGTATCCACAAAGCTCTCGAAGCCTTTTTCGCCAAGTATGGCCGCCATTATGTCGCTATTATCCTGTGTGTATGGTGCAAGTGCAAATGTTACCTTAGTGTATTCCATTTTTTGTTAAAATAATACGTAAATATTTGTTCTCCATGTTATCTGTGTTCAAAAAATACGTTTTTACGCATGTATAGACGCGAATCATCGCGTCTATACATGTTGCAATCGATACAAAATATCGTTGCATGGCATCAAATTCGTATTTCTTCGCTTATTTTTCTGTTGCCGGTTTACGTTTTGGCGGTTTACGTTCCGATTTCTTCTTTAAACCGATACTTTGAAGTTCATTTGAATCTTCGCCAAACTGTGCGCGTATCTGCGTTTTTACTTGAAGAATTGCATCATGAAATGCGTGTTCGGCGGATATTCTATTATCGCGAGCTGCTTTAAATTCGCCTTCTTTTAGCACTTCTGTTTTTTGTGCCGATTTCATTTCTAAAAACAATTTCGACACAGCGCTGTATGAATAATCTTCATTTGCCGGTTTATAACCAGGTATTCCATCAAGCGCATCAAATACATATTCATCTTTCTTAATTTCATCCGTTGAAATGGATCTTGTTTCTGTTTTCATTATTTATTATATTAAATGGTTACTGTGATTCTTTTTATTTGATAGATGTATGCCAAAAATGCATCATCAAAACCGTTTTACATGGTTACAACTATTACGCCAAACATTTAACAAATGAGAAAAATCATTGTTTTTTATTGTTTGCAGTATGCTTTTACGACACAATGTCATTTTTTTATGCTGCAATGTTATTGTAACGTCTTACAATGTTATTGTAAGACGTTACAATAACATTGTAAGACGTTACAATGCTATTGTGAGTGGTTACAATGACATTGTGAGCTGTTACAATGACATTGTGAGCTGTTACAATAACATTGTGAGCCGTTACAATAACATTGTGAGCCGTTACAATAACATTGTGAGTAGTTACAATAACATTGTGAGTAGTTACAATAACATTGTGAGTAGTTACAATAACATTGTGAGTAGTTACAATAACATTGTGAGTAGTTACAATAACATTGTGAGTGGTTACAATAACATTGTGAGCCGTTACAATAACATTGTGAGCCGTTACAATAACATTGTGAGCGGTTGCAATACTTAGTCTCTAATAGTGTGTTTTTACAGTACGCAATAAATAGAATTGCTATAAAACCCTGTTATGGCTATTGCATTGCACTATCGTATTTCCATAAAAAAATGCGATTGCATTGTTTTGCAATCGCATTTTTTTATTAACAATACCGTATGTATAATCTACAACTCTCTTACGATGGTTTGATTTCTGTCCGGTCCCACCGAAATGATTGATATGGGAGTTTGCAACCTGTCTTCGATGAAGCGAATATAATTATTCAACTCTTTGGGAAACTCGCTTTCGGATGTAATTCCCGTAAGGTCGGTTTTCCATCCTTTAAGTTCGGTGTAAACAGGCATAATTTCGCCGGATGAAAGGTCGTAGGGAAACTCTTCGGTTACAACGCCGTTAATATTGTAAGCTGTTGCCACTTTAATATTGTCGAGTGTGCTCAACACGTCGCCTTTTGTCATAATCAGGCGGGTAACGCCGTTAATCATAATGCTGTATTTGAGCGCAACAAGGTCTAACCATCCGCAACGACGACGCCTGCCGGTAACAGAGCCAAATTCGTTACCAACAGTGCACAGTATTTCGCCTGTTTCGTTCTTGAGTTCGGTAGGAAACGGTCCGCTGCCTACACGTGTACAGTACGCTTTGAATATGCCATATACTTCGCCTATATTTCGGGGTGCAATGCCTAATCCCGTACATGCGCCTGCGCAAACGGTGTTCGACGAGGTTACAAAAGGATACGACCCAAAGTCGATGTCGAGCATTGTACCCTGCGCGCCTTCGGCAAGTATCGATTTGCCTTCGTGGAGGTAGCTGTTGATAACATTTTCGCTGTCGATAATTTTAAAAGATTTAAGATATTCAACGCCTTGTCGCCATTCGTATTCAGATTCGCGAATAGCATATCGGCAGTTGAGCGAACGGAGAATGGTTTTGTGTCGAGCTTTTATTGCATTGTACTTTTCGTTGTATTCGCCCATAATATCGCCCACGCGCAAGCCGCTACGGCTTATTTTGTCGGTATATGCGGGACCAATGCCTTTACCTGTTGTCCCAATTTTGTCTGTTCCTTTTGCAGCTTCGTAGGCAGCATCGAGCATACGGTGAGTTGGCAAAATCAGATGTGCTTTTTTCGAAATATAGAGTTGTTTTCGTATATCGTGCCCTCCCAAAAGCAATGCCTGGGCTTCCTGTTTAAACAGTTGCGGGTCTAATACAACACCATTTCCGATAATGTTAATTTTTTCTCCCTGAAATATTCCTGAAGGAATGGAGCGAAGTATGTACTTTTCGTTATTAAATTCGAGTGTGTGCCCGGCGTTGGGTCCACCCTGAAAACGGGATATTACGTCGTAACGGGGCGTGAGTACATCCACAATTTTGCCTTTTCCTTCGTCGCCCCACTGTAATCCCAGCAATACATCAACTTTTTTCATCTCTATTCAATTTAGTTTCGACTATTCATCAATCGTTTTTTACTGCAATAACAGGTTGTTGCAGTCATAAAAAATCGGAAAGCGCCTGTTGCAAATAGGAAAACTTTCCGATGCGTAAAATTAAAAATTAAATCTGTTTCGGAGAGTAAAAAATGAAATTATTTTCCTGTAAAAAACAATATTCATCGCCCACTGTGCTATTTTACATACTTTTGCTGCTATTCATTTTATCCTTACATTCGCTGCAAACGCCATAAATGTAAAGCGAATGATGATACAGTTCAAAGTCCATGCTTTTGGTTGCATTGTCAATCACCGGCTGAATCTCGGGGTCGCAAAATTCGCTGATTTTTCCGCACTTCGTACATATCAAATGGTCGTGCTGGCTTAATGCAAATGTTTTTTCGTACTGCGCCGTATTTTTTCCGAACTGGTGCTTTACTACTAATTTGCAGTCAAGCAGCAACTCTATTGTATTGTACAGCGTAGCCCTGCTTACGCGATAGTTCTTATTTTTCATATAAATATAGAGCGCTTCGATGTCGAAATGCTCATTCCGGCTGTAAATTTCGTCCAGAATGAAGTAACGTTCCGGAGTTCTCCGATGTCCCTTTTCATGGAGGTACTCGGTAAGAATCTGCTTTACAATTTCTTTAGTTTTATCCTTTTCCATAACCTGTCCGGTATTATGCAGTGTTTTTGTCTTTATCGCGCTGCGAATTTAAAACATAAAATTGATAAAAACATTTTTACAAAATAATTTTTCGCATCTTTTATCAAACTGCCGCCTGCTCAAATGAACAAATACTGTCAGACAGCAGTTTGTAGATATTTTGCAAGTCTGTTTTTCCTGCAAGTTTATTCAAATGATACTGCATCACACCTGTATCGCCCCGCCGGGCAGGACCTGTTTGCGCCAAAACTGGATCGATTGCAGTTGCCTTGCTTGCCGTTTCTTCAATTAATGGTTTGATGCAGTCGAAACTAAGACCGGCTTCGTCCAGTATTTTTTGTGCAATCGCATACAGATGATTCACAAAATTGCATCCAAAAGCTGCCGCCAAATGCAGTGTTGTGCGCTTTTCGGCGTTTGCAGTTTCGGCAAAGGGAGTAAGCTGCGATGCAACAGCAAATAATTTTTGCTCGGTTAAATAATTGTTGCCTTCAATTAATAGATGTATTTTCTCGAAATCAATCTTTCTCTCTTTTGTAAAGGTTTGAAACGGATAAAAAGAGCCGAAGGATACAAACCGTTTCAATGCCTCAATAGAAACACAGCCGGCAGTATGCGCTACTACTCCCGACACAGCCGGCATACTTTCGGCAACGGCCGGAATAGCGCTGTCAGCCACAGCAATAAAATAAAAATCGGCGGAGGTATCTATCAGCGTTAAATCAGTAACAGGTTCGGCTTCAACCATCGCTGCAAGATGTTGGGCATTGGGCAAACGACGGCTGTAAACCTGACGAATCTCTATCCCCGCGTTTCTAAATGCTAAACCTAAGTGAGCAGCCACATTTCCCGAGCCTATGAGTGTTATTTTCATGTGTAAAACCGGTTAATCGTGCGGGTCGTTAGGATTATAACTGTTAACATGGCGGTCAACTTTGGCGTCGTAAAGTTCTTTTACGGTGAGAATGATGCCTGTTTCTTCCACTCCTCCAAAATTAGTATTGACGGCTGTTCCAAAGGTTTTCATAGTGGGCGAAAGGCTCATGTAGGCATTCACCAGTGGTGGAATATTTTCGCCTGTTTCGCGGACGGCTTTACTGAGTATTTTGTAGTCGTCTTGAAAATTATTACCGGCAAACATACTGTAAACGGCAGTTTCGTCGGTTTGCGATGCAACCGGATGAATAGGATAAACAAGGCGTTGCTTGTCGCGAAAATAGATGTCCATAAAAATGCGTATCATGTCGCGTGCCTGCTGACTGTAATCGGTGTACATGGTTACTTTGCCAAAAAAATATTGCATTTCGGGATGGTTCACCACAAGCGAGCCTAAGCCGTCCCACAAATTGTCGAGCGCAAAAAGGCTTTTGGCGCCCGCCTTGCTCGACTGGTAATGTGGTTGCACAAACGAGCGTCCCAACTCAATCGTGTAAGGCAAATAATCTGCAATAAACTGTGGCGTAAAACTGAACAGTTCGGCTGTGGCAAGCAGTGCAATGTCTTCGTCGGTAGGGCGAAGCAGGCTACCCATAATGTAACGGTATCCGCCCAATATCTCTTTTGCTGACGGGTCCCATACAATAAGCTGACGGTAGGGGATTCGGCTTACATCAAATTCGTCGATGTCAATTTCCTTACCTGTTCCGCCTCCTGCCGCTCTGAATGTGAGTTCGCGCAAGCGCCCAACTTCGAGCATCAGGTAAGGAGCTTCATTAAACGAGAAATCGTAAATGCGATTCTGTCCTTTGTTGGTGTTGCGCACAAAGCGTTCTTTAGTGAGTTCGGCTTCGAGCTTCGGGCGGGGAATGGGGGGTATGACGGGTTTTACTGTTTCCATTGTTCGAATATTGTGATAATTAAAATATGGAACATCAATTCATCCATACAAAAACAAGTGCAAAGATAATGCTTTTTTTTTTTATGACCAATAGTTAATGGATTATCCTTTCACAAATAAGGCTAACAGAAATTTAACTTAAACAATTGCTATAATATTAGATTAAGAAACAGGGAGAGATAATGAGGTTGAAGTCGATTATACTAAAGGGAACCTCTAAAAACTCCAATTTCTTCGTTATGCTTCGGACGATAAAATGCTCATTTACGTTCATGTAAACTGCGCTTTTATCGCCTCGCAAGCCTCGAACTTTGAACTTTTAGAG